>NZ_JAOCBT010000031.1:0-60235 GCF_029840045.1 Pseudomonas sp. GD03903
GGGTATCGGCCTGGAGCCGCCGCCGGCCAACCTGACCGACCGCGCGCGTCTCGACCAACTGAGCCTTTACGACCTGCGCAACGTTATCGGCCTGGGTATTTCCGGCACCGACATGCCGGCCTTTGCCGACCAGCTCGATGAGCGTCAGCGCTGGGACCTGGCGGCGTATATCGCCGGTCTGAGCGCCGCCCAGGCCAAGGCCGACCCGGCCCATGCCTACCCGCTGGCGACCCTCTCGACCCAGACCCCGGCGGATGTCGCCGAGCGCGATGGCGAAGCTGCTGCCGAAAGCTTCCGTGCCCTGCGCGCCCACCCGCCGCTGGAGCACCGTGGTCCGGCGCAGCAGATCGACTACACCACCGTGACCCTGGACAAGAGCTTCGCCGTGTATCGCTCCGGCGACCACGACCAGGCCTACGACCTGTCCGTGGCGGCCTACCTGGAAGGCTTCGAGCTGGTGGAAAGCTCGCTGGACAACGTCGACGCCGATCTGCGCAAGGCCACCGAGAAGCAACTGATGGCTTACCGTCAGGCACTGCGTGACGGCCTGCCCGAAGCCGAGGTGGCGCAACAGCTGGAACTGGCCAAGGCCAAGCTGGCGGACGCTGCCAAGGCCCTGAGCGGCGACTCGCTGAGCTTCTCCATCAGCTTCGTCTCGGCCCTGCTGATCCTCCTGCGCGAAGGCGTGGAAGCGATCCTGGTACTCGCCGCCATCCTCGCCTTCCTGCGCAACACCGGGCAGGAGAAGGCCGTGCGCGGGGTGCACATCGGCTGGGGCCTGGCCTTCGTCGCCGGCTTCGCCACCTGGGCGGTCGCGGCCTACGTCATCGACATCGGCGGCGCCCAGCGCGAGCTGATGGAAGGCTTCACCTCGCTGTTCGCCTGCGTGATGGTGCTCTGGCTCGGCGTGTGGATGCACGACCGCCGCCATGCCGCCGCCTGGCAGGACTACATCCGCAGCAGCCTGGTGGGCGGTGGCGGACGCTTCGGCTTCGCCGTGCTGGCGTTCTTCTCGGTCTACCGCGAGCTGTTCGAGGTCATCCTGTTCTACGAGACCCTCTGGCTGCAGGCCGGCCCGGCCGGCCACAACGCGGTGATCGCCGGTGCGGGTACCGCCGTGGTGATCCTGATCGGCATCGCCTTCGTGATCCTGCGTGGTTCGGCGAAGCTGCCGCTAAAGCTGTTCTTCACCGTCAACGCCGCGCTGCTCTGCGCCCTGTCGGTGGTCTTCGCTGGCCACGGCGTGGTCGCCCTGCAGGAAGCCGGCGTGATCGGCACCCGCCCGGTGCCCTTCTTCGACTTCGACTGGCTCGGCATCAAGGCCGATGCCTACTCGCTGTCGGCCCAGGCCGTGGCGCTGGTGGCAGTGGCGGTGCTTTACGGACGCAGCTACTTCTCCGAGCGCCGCAAGGCGGCCGAGGTGGCTTCGTCCTGAGGCGATAGCTGAGCGATACACGACGGCCAGTGCGATACTGGCCGTCGTGCTTTCTGGAGAATGGTTTTCCGATGCGTATCTGGATCGATGCCGACGCCTGCCCGCGCGCGGCCAAGGACCTGGTGGCGAAGTTTGCCCTCAAGCGCAAGCTGGAAGTGGTGATGGTTGCCGGCCAGCCCGTGGCCAAGCCGCCGTTTGCCTGCGTCAGCCTGATTGTCGTCCCCAGCGGGATGGACGCCGCCGATGACTACCTGGTGGAGCAGGCCGAGCCGGGCGACCTGGTGATCTGCAGCGACGTGCCGCTCGCCGACCGCCTGGTGAAGAAGGGCGTCGATGCGCTGGACCCGCGCGGCCGCGAGTTCGATGAGAAGAACATGGGCGAGCGCCTGGCCGTGCGCAACCTGTTCACCGACCTGCGCGAGCAGGGCCAGGTCGGAGGCGGGCAGGCGCCCTATGGCGACAAGGACCGCCAGGCTTTCGCCAACAGCCTGGACCGGCTGCTGACGCGGCTGATGCGCGAGGCGGAAAGCCGCAAGCCCTGAAACGAAAACGCCCGGCATTGCCGGGCGTTTTCATATTCACCGATGGTGGAACGGGCGTAGGAGCGGACTCCGTCCGCGATAGGTTCGCAGCGCGCCGGAAACCATCGCGGACAGAGTCCGCTCCTACGGCTTCAGGCCAGCTCCAGCACCCGGTCGACCGCCTTGTTGATGCCGCTGGCGGCTTCGGCAATGGACTGCGCGAGCATGTAGGCCGGGGTGGTGACCAGCTTGTGGTCCTTGTCCTCGACTATGTCTTCCACGGCGCAATCGATGTGCTTGGCGCCCATGCTGGTGAGCGCCTGGGCGGTGCCAGCGTCGGTGCCGATGGTGCATTCCACGCCTTCACCATAGATCCGTGCGGCCATGGCCGGGGCAATGCAGATCAGGCCGACAGGCTTCTTCGCCGCGGCAAAGGCCTTGGCCAGGGCCAGTACGTCCGCTTGCACCTCGCACTGGTCGCCCTTGAAGGCGAAGTCACTGAGATTCTTCGCCGCGCCGAAGCCGCCAGGCACGATCAGGGCGTCGAAGTCTTCGACCTTGGCTTCGCGCACGTCCTTCACATCGCCGCGGGCGATGCGGGCGGACTCGACCAGCACGTTGCGGCTCTCGGCCATCTCCTCGCCGGTGAGGTGGTTCAGCACGTGGTGCTGGGCGATGTCCGGGGCGAAGCACTGCACCTTGGCGCCGCGCTGGGAGAGGCGTAGCAGGGTGATCACGCTTTCATGGATTTCCGCACCGTCGTAAACGCCGCAACCGGAAAGGATAACCGCAACTTTCTTCATGGACTGCTCCTGTTCGAGGGGGCCGGGGCTGTCGCGATATGCCGCCCGGGCTGTCGCCGGCGGCCGTGGCTGGCCGCGGGCAAGGGACTAGGATCCTTCCTCATAAGCATAACGATTCGGTCGCGCCATGAACTACATCCTCTTCGCCGTGCCTTTCTTTTTCCTGCTGATTGCGATCGAACTGCTCGCCGACCGCTGGCGCGGCCTGCGCACCTATCGCCTGAGCGATGCGTTGAACAGCCTCAGTGCGGGTGTCCTGTCGACCACCAGCGGCTTGCTGACCAAGGGGCTGGCGCTGGTGACCTATACCGTCGCCTGGCAGCATCTCGCGCTGTTCGAACTGTCGACCAAAAGCCTCTGGGTCTGGGTGTTCGCCTTCGTCTTCTACGACTTCTGCTACTACTGGAACCATCGCCTGGGCCACGAGCGCAACGTGCTCTGGGCCGCGCATTCGGTGCACCACCAGAGCGAGGACTACAACCTCTCCACCGCGCTGCGGCAGACCAGCACCGGATTCATCTTCGGCTGGATCTTCTACCTGCCGATGGCCCTTGCCGGCGTGCCGCCGCTGGTGTTCCTCACCGTCGGTGCGCTGAACCTGCTGTACCAGTTCTGGGTGCATACCCGGCACATTCCCAAGCTCGGCTGGTTCGAGTGGGTCTTCATCACCCCCTCCAACCACCGCGTGCATCATGCGCAGAACCCTGTCTATATGGATCGCAACTACGGTGGCGTGTTCATTGTCTGGGATCGCCTGTTCGGTACCTTCCAGGAGGAACTGGACGAGGAGCCGGTGGTGTTCGGCGTGACCGTGCCGCTGGCCAGCTGGAACCCGCTGTGGGCGAACCTGCAGGTCTACGCACACCTGTGGCACGATGCGCGGCGCGCCGGCAGCCTGTGGGACAAGCTGCGCATCTGGTTCATGCGCACCGGCTGGCGCCCCGAGGACGTCGCCCAGCGCTATCCCATGAGCAAGCCGGACCTGGCGTCCTTCCGCAAGTTCGAGGTGCCGCTCAGCCGTGGTCGGCAGTGGTACGCCGGCCTGCAGTTCGCCACCTACGTGGTGGTCGGCACCTGGTTGCTGGGCGTGGGGGAGGGCTGGCAAGTACTGTCGCTGGTGATCGGCTGGAGCTGGATGGCCTTCGGGCTCTACGCCATCGGTTGCTGGCTGGAGAACCGCGCGTGGGCGCTGCGCCTGGAGCTGGCGCGCTTGGCGCTGAACGTACCGGCGGTCGCGGCGCTGGCTCTCTGGGGAGGGATTGAGCTGCCGCAGTGGGCGCCCTGGGCGCTGGCGGTCTATTCGCTGCTCAGTCTGATCGGCCTGCTGGGCCTGCGGCGCGCGGAGCGCCTGCCACAGGCGGCCTGATCAGTCGGCGGGATTACTCGGACTTGCTGGCCTTGTAGCGGCGGCGCAGCCAGAACAGCAAGCCGATCACCACGAGACCGCCAAGAACCATGAGTTCGTACTTCTTGATATTGCCCAGTACACCTTCGAGCACGCTGCCGAAGTAGAAGGCGGCGCTGCCCAGCACCGTGGCCCAGACGATGGCGCCGATACCGTTGAGCAGCAGGTAGCGCGCCGGCGGGTAGCCGGACAGGCCGATGGCTACCGGCATCACGGTGCGCAGGCCGTAGACGAAGCGGAAGCTCAGCACCCACAGGTCGGGATGCTTGCGCACGTGCTCCAGCGCCTTGTCGCCCATCTTCTGCCAGCGCGGCTTGCGCGCCAGCAGCTTGCGGCCGTGGCGACGACCGAGGAAATACCAGAGCTGGTCGCCCGCATAACTGCCGAAGAACGCCACCGCGATGACGTACTCCAGCTGCATGTAGCCGCGGAATGCCAGGAAGCCGGCCAGGACCAGAATGGTCTCACCCTCGAAGAACGTGCCGAGAAACAGCGCGAAGTAGCCGAAATCCTGCAGGAATTGTTGGAGCATTATCGAGGCAACGCAGCGAAATGAACGCGAAGCCTAACCCGGTTGTCGCCCGCAGGGAAGGCACCTCGGTCTGCGCAACTGACCTGGAACAAGTCTGTACCGGTGCAGAGCGGCGGCTTGCCGCTGCGGCAGGATGCCGCGACCAAGGGTCACTGTTACCGGTTGTTACCAATCGGTCATAATTCAGGGCTATAACTGTCAGACTGTGCCTGCTGCATCAGGCCCTGGAGTACGCCGTGAGCTTCATCCCCGCCGATCGCGCCTTCCCCTTCACCCGACTGCGTCGCAACCGTCGTGACGAATTTTCCCGCCGCCTGGTGCGCGAAAACGTCCTGACCGCCAACGACCTGATCCTTCCGGTGTTCGTCCTCGACGGCAACAACCAGCGTGAAGCGGTGCCCTCGATGCCGGGCGTGGAGCGCATGTCCATCGACCTGCTGCTCAAGGAAGCCGAGGAACTGGTGGAGCTGGGCATCCCGGCGCTGGCGCTGTTCCCGGTGACCCCGCTGGAGAAGAAATCCCTCGATGGCGCCGAAGCCTTCAACCCCGACGGCATTGCCCAGCGCGCCACCCGCGCCCTGCGCGAGCGCTTCCCGGAGCTGGGCATCATCACCGACGTGGCGCTGGACCCGTTCACCAGCCATGGCCAGGACGGCATCCTCGACGAAGACGGCTACGTGCTGAACGACATTTCCGTGGATGTGCTGGTCAAGCAGGCGCTTTCCCACGCCGAAGCCGGCGCCCAGGTCGTGGCTCCCTCGGACATGATGGACGGTCGCATCGGTGCGATCCGCGAGGCCCTGGAGTCCACCGGCCACATCAACACCCGCATCATGGCCTATTCGGCCAAGTACGCCAGCGCCTACTACGGCCCGTTCCGCGACGCCGTCGGCTCCGCCGCCAACCTGGGCAAGGGCAACAAGGCCACCTACCAGATGGACCCGGCCAACAGCGACGAAGCGCTGCACGAGATCTACGCTGACCTCGCCGAAGGCGCCGACATGATCATGGTCAAGCCGGGCATGCCCTATCTCGACATCGTGCGCCGGGCCAAGGACGAATTCCGCGCCCCGACCTTTGTCTACCAGGTCAGCGGCGAGTACGCGATGCACATGGCCGCGATCAACAATGGCTGGCTCAGCGAAGCGGTGATCCTCGAATCGCTGCTGGCCTTCAAACGCGCGGGCGCAGATGGCATCCTGACCTACTTCGCCAAGCGCGCGGCACAACAATTGAAAATGAAAAGCGGGGGCTGACCCCGTCGATGAGACGAGCGATGAATACCGAAGGCATTAGCGAAACCGAAGTTATCGAAGCTGACACCACTGCTGAAATCACCGAAGTCGTCGTGGCGGAGGCTGTCGAGACGACGCCACCGCCTGTCGAACCTGCGGTGCCGGCGATCAACGTCGACGACAGTGCCCTCTACATTCATCGCGAGCTCTCGCAGCTGCAGTTCAACATCCGCGTGCTCGAGCAGGCGCTGGATGAGTCCTATCCGCTGCTGGAGCGCCTGAAGTTCCTGCTGATCTTCTCCAGCAACCTCGACGAATTCTTCGAGATTCGCGTCGCCGGCCTGAAGAAGCAGATCACCTTCGCCCGCGAACAGGCCGGCGCCGACGGCCTGCTGCCGCACCAGGCGCTGGCGCGCATCAGCGAGCAGGTACACGAGCAGGTTGCCCGCCAGTACAGCATCCTCAACGACATCCTGTTGCCGGAACTGGCCAAGCACGACATCCGCTTCATCCGCCGTCGCTACTGGACGCCGAAGATCAAGGCCTGGGTCCGTCGCTTCTTCCGCGACGAGATCGCGCCCATCGTCACCCCCATCGGCCTCGACCCGACGCACCCGTTCCCGTTGCTGGTGAACAAGAGCCTGAACTTCATGGTCGAGCTCGAAGGCCTGGACGCCTTCGGTCGCGACTCCGGTCTGGCGATCATTCCGGCACCGCGCTCGCTGCCGCGGATCATCCGCCTGCCGGAGGAAGTTGCCGGCCCCGGCGACAACTACGTGTTCCTCTCGTCGATGATCCACGCCCACGCCGATGATCTGTTCCACGGCATGAAGGTGAAAGGCTGCTACCAGTTCCGTCTGACCCGTAACGCCGACCTCTCGGTGGACGCCGAGGACGTCGAAGACCTGGCGCGCGCGCTGCGTGGCGAGCTGTTCTCGCGACGCTACGGCGACGCCGTGCGCCTGGAGGTGGTGGATACCTGCCCGGTGCCCCTGTCCAATTACCTGCTCAAGCAGTTCGGCCTGTCCGAGACCGAGCTGTACCGCGTCAGCGGACCGGTCAACCTGACCCGCCTGTTCAGCGTCACCGGCCTTGCCAGCCATCCGGAATTGCAGTCGCCGCCGTTCACTCCGACTATCCCCAAGCTGCTGCAGAAGAAGGAAAACCTGTTCAACGTCCTGGGCAAGCTCGACGTGTTGCTGATGCACCCGTTCGAATCCTTCACCCCGGTGGTCGACCTGCTCCGCCAGGCCGCCAAGGACCCCAGCGTGCTGGCGATCAAGCAGACGCTGTACCGCTCCGGCGCCAACTCCGAGATCGTCGACGCGCTGGTGGAAGCCGCGCGCAACGGCAAGGAAGTCACCGTGGTGATCGAACTGCGGGCGCGCTTCGACGAGGAATCCAACCTGCAGCTGGCCAGCCGCCTGCAGCAGGCCGGCGCAGTGGTGATCTACGGTGTGGTCGGCTTCAAGACCCACGCCAAGATGATGCTGATCCTCCGCCGCGAGGACGGCGAGCTGCGCCGTTACGCGCACCTGGGCACCGGCAACTACCACGCCGGCAACGCCCGCCTGTACACCGACTACAGCCTGCTGACCGCCGACGTGGCGCTCTGCGAGGACCTGCACAAGCTGTTCAACCAACTGATCGGCATGGGCAAGACCCTGCGCATGAAGAAGCTCCTGCACGCGCCCTTCACCCTGAAGAAGAACCTGCTGGAGATGATCAACCGCGAGGCTGCCCAGGCCGCCGAGGGCAAGCCGGCGCACATCATGGCCAAGGTCAACTCGCTGACCGACGCCAAGGTCATCCGCGCGCTGTACAAGGCCAGCCAGGCCGGCGTGAAGATCGACCTGGTAGTGCGGGGCATGTGCTGCCTGCGTCCGGGCGTGCCGGGCGTGTCGCACAACATCCAGGTGCGCTCGATCATCGGCCGCTTCCTCGAGCACAGCCGAATCTACTACTTCCTCAACGGCGGCGAGGAGAAGCTCTATCTCTCCAGCGCCGACTGGATGGAGCGCAACCTCGACATGCGCGTGGAGACCTGCTTCCCGGTGGAAGGCAAGAAGCTCGTGCTGCGCGTCAAGAAGGAGCTGGAGTCGTACCTGACCGACAACACCCAGGCCTGGGTGCTGCAGTCCGATGGCAGCTACGTGCGCCAGAGCCCCAGCGGCAACCAGAACCCACGCAACGCCCAGGCGACCCTGCTGGAACGCCTGTGCACGCCGGTGATCAACGTACGCTGATCCGGCTGGCGACATCGAAAGCCCTGCCTCGGCAGGGCTTTTTTTGCGCGTCCGGACATTGTGGTGCCGGCAGTGGGCGATCGCGGACGGAGTCCGCTCCTAGGCGGTGTGAAAGCACTGGCGTGGGCTGGAAATGAAAAGGCCCCGGCGTTTGCGCGCCGGGGCCTTTGTCTTTTGCAGGTGCGATCAGCTTACACTGAGCGAATAACCCACGCGCTTGAGCCATTCCGCTTCCTGCTCGAAGTCCGCCTGGGTCAGCGGGTTGGCCGCCAGCCAGCCGTCCGGGAAGCGCACGTCCAGCGATTTGCCGGAAGCCTTCAGGGCCACCGCCGGCATTTCCTGGGTGCCACGGATGTGGTGGAAGAGGATAGCGAAGCGCAGCACGACGCACAGGCGGATCAGCTTGTCGCCCTCATCGCCCAGTTCGTTGAACTTGTCCACCGGGATATTGCGGCGGTGGCCACGCACCAGCAGTGCCAGGGTCAACTGGTCCAGGCGCGAGAAGCCGGCCAGGTCCGAGTGCTCCAGCAGGTAGGCGCCGTGCTTGTGGTAGTGATAGTGGGCGATGTCCAGGCCCAGTTCGTGCACCCGCGCGGCCCACATCAGCAGTTCGCGGTGGCCTTCGTCGGTCAGTTCCCAGGCCTTGGCGACCTGATCCAGCGACTCCAGTGCCTTGGCTTCGACGCGCGCGGCTTGTTCCGGGTCGACGTGGTAGCGCTCCATGAGCGCGCCGATAGTGCGCTCGCGGACGTCCTCGTGGTGGTGGCGGCCCAGCAGGTCGTAGAGCACGCCTTCGCGCAGGGCGCCCTCGGAGTGGGTCATGCGGGTCAGTTCGAGGGCGTCGAACAGTGCCTCGAGGATCGCCATGCCGGCCGGGAAGATCGGCCGGCGGTCCGGCTTGATGCCGTCGATGTCGAGCTTCTCGACCTCGCCCAGCTTGAACATCTTGCGCTTGAGCCAGGCCAGGCCATCGGGGTTGATCTCGCCGTTGCCATGACCACCGGCCTGGATTGCCAGGCAGATCGCGCGGATGGTGCCCGAGGCGCCGACCGCCTCGTCCCAGCCCAGGCGGCGCAGGCTGTTTTCGATGCTCATCAGCTCCAGGCGCGCCGAGGTGTAGGCCTGGGCGTAGCGCGCCGGGGTGATCTTGCCGTCCTTGAAATAGCGCTGGGTGAAGCTCACGCAGCCCATTTGCAGGCTCTCGCGCAGCTGCGATTCGAACTGCTGGCCGATGATGAACTCGGTGCTGCCGCCGCCGATATCGACCACCAGGCGCTTGCCCGGATTGTCCGGCAGCGTGTGGGAGACGCCCAGGTAGATCAGGCGCGCTTCTTCGCGGCCGGAGATGACTTCCACCGGGTGGCCGAGAATCTGGTCGGCGACGCGGATGAACTCGCCGCGGTTGCGCGCTTCGCGCAGGGCGTTGGTGCCCACCACGCGAACCGAACCCGGCGGCATGCCGTTGATGAACTGGGCGAATTGCTTCAGGCAGTCGTAGCCGCGCTGCATCGCCTCTTCGGTGAGCATGCGGTCTTCGCCGATGCCCGCCGCCAGCTGGACCTTCTCGCCCAATCGCTCGAGGATGCGGATCTCGCCGTGATCGGCCTTCGCCAAAACCATGTGGAAACTGTTCGAGCCAAGGTCAATGGCTGCGATCATCGGGAAGGTCTTGGCAGGGGTATGGGGCATAGGGAGAGGTCCGGGTAAATACGGAAGACATCCTGCCATTTTAGGCAGGTAGTGCCAATGAAGGGGTTGTCACCGATCAGAAGTCACCGCGGCAGCGATAGATACACTCAATCGGCTGCGCCTTTCGGTGTGGGCCGAGGCGGGATATGATGGCGGACACTTTTTCGCATCCGATTGACGGAGAGAATACATGAGCGAACATATCGTCAATGTTACCGATGCCAGCTTCGAGCAGGACGTACTGAAGTCCGACGGTCCCGTGCTGGTCGACTACTGGGCCGAATGGTGCGGTCCGTGCAAGATGATCGCCCCGGTACTCGACGAGATCGCCAAGGACTATCAGGGCAAGCTGAAAGTCTGCAAGCTGAATATCGACGAGAACCAGGACACCCCGCCGAAGTATGGCGTGCGCGGCATTCCGACCCTGATGCTGTTCAAGGGCGGCAACGTCGAAGCTACCAAGGTCGGCGCACTGTCCAAGTCGCAGCTGGCTGCCTTCCTCGACAGCAACATCTGAGTCGATGAAGTCCGAAAAGCCCCGCAGATTTGCGGGGCTTTTTTCTTTCTGCCCCTAGACGCTCTGAAACTCGGGTGTTAAATTCGGGCCACAACGAGTTTTTCGTTGTCCCCTGCAAGCCGTCGCCGACGCACTTCCCATTCGAATTCCAAGCGATCCTGTCCGTCATCTACGGCGCGGCTCTTCAAGCATCACGCTTGTTCCCTTTTCCCCTTTCAGCGTATTTACGTCCCTTCTATGAATCTGACCGAACTCAAGCAAAAGCCGATTGCCGAATTGCTGGAAATGTCCGATGCCATGGGGCTGGAAAACATGGCCCGTTCGCGCAAGCAGGACATCATCTTCGCGCTGCTGAAGAAGCACGCGAAAAGCGGCGAGGAAATCTCCGGTGACGGCGTGCTGGAGATTCTCCAGGATGGCTTCGGCTTCCTGCGCTCCGCCGATTCCTCGTACCTGGCCGGCCCTGACGACATCTACGTCTCGCCCAGCCAGATCCGGCGCTTCAACCTGCGCACGGGCGACACCATCATCGGCAAGATTCGTCCGCCGAAGGAAGGCGAGCGTTACTTCGCCCTGCTGAAAGTCGACTCGATCAACTTCGATCGTCCGGAGAACGCGAAGAACAAGATTCTCTTCGAGAACCTGACGCCGCTGTTCCCGACCAAGCGCCTGACCATGGAAGCCGGCAACGGCTCCACCGAGGACCTCACCGGCCGTGTGATCGACCTCTGCTCGCCGATCGGCAAGGGCCAGCGCGGCCTGATCGTCGCCCCGCCGAAAGCGGGCAAGACCATCATGCTGCAGAACATTGCCTCGAACATCACCCGCAACAACCCCGAGTGCCACCTGATCGTCCTGCTGATCGACGAGCGCCCGGAAGAAGTGACCGAGATGCAGCGCACCGTGCGCGGCGAAGTGGTCGCTTCCACCTTCGACGAGCCGCCGACCCGCCACGTGCAGGTTGCCGAGATGGTGATCGAGAAGGCCAAGCGCCTGGTCGAGCACAAGAAGGACGTGATCATCCTGCTCGATTCCATCACCCGTCTGGCCCGTGCCTACAACACCGTGATCCCCAGCTCCGGCAAGGTGCTCACCGGTGGTGTCGATGCCCACGCCCTGGAGAAGCCCAAGCGCTTCTTCGGCGCCGCGCGTAACATCGAGGAAGGCGGTTCGCTGACCATCCTCGCCACCGCGCTGATCGAAACCGGCTCGAAGATGGACGAAGTGATCTACGAGGAATTCAAGGGCACCGGTAACTCGGAGCTGATCCTCGACCGTCGCATCTCGGAAAAACGCGTGTTCCCGGCGATCAACATCAACCGTTCGGGTACCCGTCGCGAAGAGCTGCTCACCGGTGAGGAAGAGCTGCAGCGCATGTGGATCCTGCGCAAGATCCTGCACCCGATGGACGAGATCGCCGCGGTCGAGTTCCTGCTGGACAAGCTGCGCCAGACCAAGACCAACGACGAGTTCTTCGATTCGATGAAGCGCAGCAAGTAAGAGTCGCCGGCAAATCTGTTCTGGCGTCGTTGCCTGCCCTCTGCCGTACGCGAAGTACTGTCTGAGGCCAGGCGTCTAGCCAGAACCGCTTCGCTCGGATTTGTCAGCGACTCTACGCGCATCAGTAGTGCCACAAGGCCGGGGAAACCCGGCCTTCGTGTTTCTGCCGGGCGCTGATAGGCGGTAGACTGTCGTATCATCCTGCCGCCATCGAGACCCTCATGCAGTATCGCGACCTGCGCGAGTTCATCGCTGCCCTGGAGCAGCGCGGACAGCTCAAGCGCATCCAGGCGCCGGTATCCCCGGTGCTGGAAATGACCGAGGTGTGCGACCGCACCCTGCGCGCCAAGGGCCCGGCCCTGCTGTTCGAAAAGCCCACCGGCTACGACATGCCCGTGCTCGGCAACCTGTTCGGCACGCCCGAGCGCGTGGCCCTGGGCATGGGCGCCGAGGACGTCTCCGAGCTGCGCGAAATCGGCAAGCTGCTGGCATTCCTCAAGGAGCCGGAGCCGCCCAAGGGGCTGAAGGACGCCTGGTCCAAGCTGCCGATCTTCAAGAAGGTCATCAACATGGCGCCCAAGGTCCTCAAGGACGCGCCCTGCCAGGAAGTGATCGAGGAGGGCGACGATGTCGACCTGTCGAAGCTGCCGGTGCAGACCTGCTGGCCCGGCGACGTCGCGCCGCTGATCACCTGGGGCCTGACGGTTACCCGCGGGCCGAACAAGGAGCGGCAGAACCTGGGCATCTACCGCCAGCAGGTGATCGGCCGCAACAAGGTCATCATGCGCTGGCTCAGCCACCGTGGCGGCGCTCTGGACTTCCGCGAGTGGTGCCAGAAGCATCCCGGCCAGCCTTATCCGGTGGCCGTGGCCCTCGGCGCGGACCCGGCGACCATCCTCGGCGCCGTGACCCCGGTGCCGGACAATCTCTCCGAATACGCCTTCGCCGGCCTGCTGCGCGGGCACAAGACCGAGCTGGTCAAGTGCATCGGCAATGACCTGCAGGTGCCGGCCAGCGCCGAGATCGTCCTCGAAGGGGTGATTCACCCCGGCGAGATGGCCGATGAAGGCCCGTATGGCGACCACACCGGCTACTACAACGAGGTGGACCGCTTCCCGGTGTTCACCGTCGAGCGCATCACCCGCCGGCAGAAACCGATCTACCACAGCACCTACACCGGCCGCCCGCCGGATGAGCCGGCGATCCTCGGCGTGGCGCTGAATGAAGTCTTCGTGCCGATCCTGCAGAAGCAGTTCCCCGAGATCACCGACTTCTACCTGCCGCCCGAAGGCTGCTCCTACCGCATGGCGGTGGTGACCATGAAGAAGCAGTATCCCGGCCACGCCAAGCGCGTGATGCTGGGTGTCTGGTCGTTCCTGCGACAGTTCATGTACACCAAGTTCGTTATCGTCACCGATGACGACATCAATGCCCGCGACTGGAACGACGTGATCTGGGCCATCACCACGCGCATGGACCCCAAGCGCGACACGGTGATGATCGATAACACGCCGATCGACTACCTGGACTTCGCCTCGCCGATCTCCGGCCTCGGCTCGAAGATGGGCCTGGACGCCACCCATAAGTGGCCGGGCGAGACCAGCCGCGAGTGGGGCCGGGTGATCGAGAAGGATCCGGCGGTAACCCGTCGGGTCGATGAAATCTGGGCGAGCCTGGGCATCGATTGATGCCGAGCGCGGCCTTGCAGGAGCGTGCTTGCTCGCGAACAGGCGAGATCAAGAACCCCTCACCCTAACCCTCTCCCGCAAGCAGGAGAGGGGACCGGTCTGCAGGATGACGTGATGGTGTCAGCCGGCACGGTCTGCCCCCTCTCCCTGAGGGAGAGGGTTGGGGTGAGGGAGGAAGTGCTGGTGCGGAGTATCCAGAGTGAATCGGTTACCCCGACGAAATCAGAAGAACGAGAACGACGCTTGAAAGTGACCTTGCAACCCTCCGGCGCCCAGCTCGAGCTGCGCCCCGGGGAACGTATCCTCGACGGTGCGCGGCGCCTGGGCTACGAGTGCCCGCAGAGCTGCCGCAACGGCAACTGCCATATCTGCGCGGCGCTGCTGGTGGAAGGCCGTGTGCGCCAGGATGGCGAGGTGCGCGACCACGGCGAGCTCTTCACCTGCCTGGCCGAACCGCTGGAAGACTGTGTGCTGCACTGGGACGGCGTTCTGGCCCCCGGCGAGCTGCCAGTGCGTGCGCTGTCCTGCCAACTGACGCTCTGCGAGCCGGTCGGTGGTGACGTCTGGCGCGTGCGTCTGCGTGCTCCAGCCGGCAAGCCGCCGCGCTACCACGCCGGGCAGTACGTGTTGATCGAGCGCGAAGGCAGCGACCCGGCGGCCTTCTCCCTCGCTTCCGCGCCGCAGGAAGGGCGTGACCTGGAACTGCACATCCTGGCCCGCGAGAACAGCGCCATCGACCTGCTGGCGCAACTCCAGCGCGACCGTTTCGCCCGCGTACAGATGCCCTTCGGCGACGCGCACCTGTCCGACCTGCCGGACGGCCCGCTGGTGCTGATCGCCGCCGGCACCGGCATGGCGCAGATGCACAGCCTGATCGAATTCTGTCGCGCCAGTGGCTTCGCCCATCCGGTGCACCTGTACTGGGGCGTGCGTCGTCCGGAGGATTTCTACGAGCTGGCGCACTGGGATGAGTGGCAGGGCGTGCCCAACCTGCACCTGCACAAGATCGTCAGCGATCTGTGCGGCTGGCAGGGGCGCTGCGGCCTGTTGCATGAGGCGGTGTGCGAGGACTTCGCCGAGCTGTCCGGCTTGCGCGTCTATGCCAGCGGTTCGCCGGCGATGGTCTATGGCACCCTGGATGCGCTGGTGGCGGCGGGGATGGACCCGCATCAAATGCGCGCGGATGTCTTCGCCTACGCCCCACGAGGCTGATTCAACTGCTTAGCGTCGTTGGAGCGCCTCGCCGTGCTAGTCGCACTGTCTTCGGCACTCCGCCTAGCTATTCAGTCGACTCAGTCTCGTGGTTGGCATGTGGCGAGAACTCCTCCTGCAGCGCCGCGCGAATCCAGTCCTCGAACCAGGCCACGTCGGCGCTTACCGCGCCGGTGGGCAGCAGCAACTGATAGCTCTCCAGCGGTACCTCCTCGGGCAATGGCCGCACCAGCGTGCCAGCGGCCAGCTGGTGCTTCACCAGCACCAGGTTGGCCAGGGCGATACCGTGGCCGGCCTCGGCCATGGACAGCGCGTGGTCGTTGCTGACGTAGAGCACGTCGGAATTCACCCGCAGGTCGAGGCCGATGGTGGATAGCCAGAGGTTCCACCACTCGCCGTCGTCGACGTGGATCAGCTTGTGCCGCGCCAGGTCGTGCACGCTGGTCAATGGCCCGTGCTCTTCGAGGTAGGCGGGCGAACACACCGGGAAAACCAGCGGCCGCACCAGGGTGCTGTGGCACTGCGGATAGATGCCGGGAAGCCCGTAGACTATGCCCAGATCGGCGCTTTTACCGTCCACTTCACTGAAAGTCGGGTTGGGTTCCACCGCCACCTTCAGGCCGGGGCGCTGCTGGCGCAGGGTTTCCAGGCGCGGCATCAGCCAGCGCTTGGCGAAGGCCGGCACCACCATGATCTTCAGCCAGCGCGCGGTGCCGCCCGGGGCCAGTTCGTGGCCGGCGTCGGCGATCTGCTGCAGGGCTGTGGATATCTTCGCGTAGTAGCGCTGCCCGGCAGGCGTCAGGCTGACCCCACGCGGCGTGCGCTCGAACAGCTGCACGCCCAGCCAGTCCTCCAGCAGCTTGACGTGACGGCCGATGGCCGGCTGCGTCACATGCAGGTCTTTCGAGGCGGCGACGTAGCTGCCCAGGCGTGCGGCGGCCTCGAAGGCGCGGACGGCATTGAGCGGCGGAAGACGCTGGATGGACATGGCTGACCTCGAAGGCGGGCTGAGCTGTTAAATTTCAGCTGTTAAATTATTTAATATCGAATGTAAGAAAATTGAGCTTTTCGCTCAACCACCTTTCTTCGAATATCCGCTCCAGCAGCATCACCACAATATCGAGCCGAACCCACGGCCAGCGCTGCATCCAGCGTCTACTCCAGCCCTGCCAGAACAACTACAAGATCCCCCGAACGCCAGCGTGCGGCGGACGGGAAGGATGCGGAGGTTTCACCATGAATGCCCTGCACAGCCTGCAGACGGCGGCGGTTTCGATCCGCTCCGTGCGCAAGGTCTACGGCGACCCGGCCAGCGGTCCCGTCGCGCTCAAATGCGTCGACCTGGACATCCGCGACAACGAATTCTTCACCCTGCTCGGCCCCTCGGGCTGCGGCAAGACCACCCTGCTGCGGATGATCGCCGGCTTCGAATTCCCCACCGCCGGGGAAATCCAGCTGTACGGCGAGAACATCGCCGACCGCCCGCCGTTCGAGCGCCCGGTCAACACGGTGTTCCAGCACTACGCGCTGTTCCCGCACATGACCATCGCCGAGAACCTGGCCTTCGGCCTGGAGTCCCACCCGATGGGCCAGCGCATGAGCAAGGCGCAGGTCGCCGAGCGCGTCCGCGAGATGCTCGCCCTGGTGCAGATGGAGCGCTTCGCCCAGCGCAAGCCGACCCAGCTTTCCGGCGGCCAGCAGCAACGCGTCGCCCTGGCCCGTGCGCTGGCGCCGCATCCGAAGGTGCTGCTGCTCGACGAGCCGCTTTCCGCCCTCGATCTCAAGCTGCGCCAGGCCATGCGTGAAGAGCTCAAGGCGATCCAGGCCAAGACCGGCATCACCTTCATCTTCGTCACCCATGACCAGGAAGAGGCGCTGACCATGTCCGACCGCATCGCCGTGCTCTCCGAGGGTGAGGTGCAGCAGGTCGGCCGCCCGGACGACATCTACGAGCATCCGCGCAACCGCTTTGTCGCCGACTTCATCGGCGAGACCAACTTCCTCCCGGCCCGCGTCGAGAACTTCGACGGCGACCGCGCTTACTACCGCATCGGCGGTGAGCAGTTGATCGAGGCCGGCTCCCGCGAGGGCCTGAAGGTCGGCGCCGAAGTCACCCTGTCGATCCGCCCCGAGCGCCTGCAACTGGTGGCCGAGGACACGTCGTCCGCCGCGCCCTGCACCGTCGTCCAGCAGATCTACCTGGGCACCGACCTGCAGTATCAGGTCGAGCTTCAGGACGGCAGCAAGCTGACTGTCCGCGCGCCCAACAGCGCCGGCCAGCGCCAGCGTCTGGTGGCCGGGCAGCGTGCCGGCCTGCTGTTCGAGAAAGGCAGCGCCAGCGTCCTGGTGGACTGAGCGGAGGTGAGCATGAACCGGTTATCCACAACCTCCGGCAATGCGCTGGAGCGGCGTCAGGCGCTGCGCAGCTTCCTCGGTGTGTCGCCCGCGCTGGTCTCCATCGGCCTGTTCCTGATCGTGCCGATCTTCATCGTCATCGGTTACTCGCTGATGCAGGCCAACCCCTACGGCGGGGTGAACCCGCACTTCAGCGTCGATGCCTACGTCTCGCTGCTGTTCGAGCGCCAGCTCGACGACAGCCTGGCCTTCGCCGACTCCTACGTGATGATCGCGTTGCGCTCCATCGGCATCGCCGCGGCGACCACCGCGATCACCCTGCTGGTGGGCTTCCCGGTGGCGGTCTGGCTGGCCATGCAGCCCGCGCACCGTCGCGGCCTGCTGATCTTCCTGATCACCGTGCCATTCTGGGCCAACCTGCTGATCCGCACCTACGCCTGGATCCTGCTGCTGCGCGGCACCGGGGTGGTCAACGGCACGCTGATGAGCCTCGGCATCATCCACCAGCCGCTGAACCTGCTCTACACCGACGGCGCCGTGCTGCTGGGCCTGGTCTACACCTACGCGCCCTTCGTCGTGCTGCCGATCTACGCGACCCTCGAGAAGATGGACATGCGCCTGCTCGAAGCGGCCCAGGACCTCTACGCCGGGCGCATCCGCACCCTGCGCAAGGTGGTCCTGCCGATCGCCCGGCCGGGGATTCTCGCCGGTGCCATCCTCACCTTCGTGCCGTGCCTGGGCGCGATGATCGCCCCCGAACTGCTCGGCGGCGGCACCAAGATGATGCTTGGCAACCTGATCTTCCGGCAGTTCAGCGACTCGCGGAACTGGCCCTTCGGCGCGGCGCTGTCGCTGGTGCTGATGGGCGCCGTGATGCTGGTGCTGATGTTCTACGCGATGCGCGCCGAGCGCCTGCGCATCGCCCGGGGAGGTGAATGATGCTTTCGCTGCTGACCAAGCGCCGTCTGGGCGTACAGGACTTCCGTGGCTTCGGCGTCCTGAGTTTCCTGTTCTATCTCTACCTCTACGCGCCCATCGTGGTGCTGGTGGTGCTGTCGTTCAACGCCAACCAGTCCGCCACCGTGTGGACCGGCTTCAGCCTCGACTGGTACCGCAGCGCCTTCGCCAACCAGGCGTTGCGCCAGGCCGCCGGCAACAGCCTGCTGATCGCCGTGTGCGCCAGCGTGATCGCCACGGCGATCGCCACCCTGGCCGCGCTGGGCACCTCGCGCGGGGCCAAGTTCAAGGGCCTGCGCCTGTCCATGGGAGCGATCATGCTGCCATTGGTGCTGCCCGAGATCGTCGTCGGCGTGGCCACCCTGGCGCTGTTCTCCACCCTCGGCCTGTCGCTGGGCTACGGCAACCTGATCATCGCCCACACGGTGTTCTGCATCCCGTTCGCCTACCTGCCGATCCGCGCCCGCCTGAACGACATGGACCTGTCCCTGGAGCAGGCTGCCGCCGACCTCTACGCCGGGCCCTGGCGGACCTTCCGCAAGGTCACCCTGCCGCTGCTGATGCCGGGGATTTTCTCCGGGGTGATGCTCGCCTTCATCGTCTCGCTGGATAACTTCGTGATCTCGATGATGGTCTCCCAGGCCGGTACCACCACCTTGCCGATCTTCATCTTCGGTTTGCTGCGCATGGGCGTGACGCCCGATGTGAACGCGGTGTCGACCCTGATCCTCGGCGTTTCCGTGCTGTTCGTAACCCTGTCCTTCCTGCTTGGCAAGAAGAAAGCCTGAGAGCCCGCCCAATGCCTGTCCGAGCTTGCCCATACGTCGTTGGAAACAGCCTCGAAATGCTCATTTACAGCCGTAAACTGCGCTTTCTCACCTGTTTCCGCCTCGTCTGGGCAGCGCTCGACCAGCCCTTGAACGGACTCTCCGCCCACATACCGGAGTAGAAGATGAGCAAACTGATCGCTGCTGTAGGGGCCTCGCTGACGCTGGGCCTGGCCATGGCCAACGCACAGGCCGCCGAGCAACTCAACGTGGTGAGCTGGAGTGGCTATTTCACCCCGCAGATCCTCGAGAAGTTCGAGAAGGAAACCGGCATCAAGGTCACCGTGGATTCCTACGACTCCAACGAGACCCTGCTGGCCAAGCTCAAGCAGGGCGGCACCGGTTACGACGTGGCCATTCCCTCGCACCAGTTCGTGCCGATCCTGATCCAGGAGAAGCTGCTGGAGCGCTTCGATCCGGCCGGCCAGCCGTACTACGCCAACGTCGAGGACAACCTGAAGAAACCCGCCTGGGACCCGGAAGGCGCCTACGCCGTGCCCTTCATCTGGGGCACCACCAGCGTGGTGCTGGACAGCGCCAAGTACAGCGGCCCGGCCGACAGCTACTCGGTGCTGTTCACTCCGCCGAAGGAGCTGCAGGGCAAGATCAACATGTTCGACTCGGCCAGTGAGGTGATCGACACCGCCAGCCTCTACCTGGGCATCCCGCTGTGCAGCGAGGACCCCAAGCAGATGCAGCAGGTGCTGACCCTGTTGAAGACCCAGAAGCCCTTCGTCAAGACCTACAGCTCCAAGGCCGGCTCGATCCGCGAGAACCTGGCCTCGGGCGAGGTCGACATGTCGATGTTCTGGGGCGGCTCGTCGATGCGTGCGCGTGAGATGAAATCCAGCCTGAAGTACCTCTACCCGAAAGAGGGCGTGATGGCCTGGGTGGACAACCTGGTGATCCCGGCGGGCGCCAAGCACCCGGAGAACGCGAAGAAGTTCATCGCCTTCCTCAGCCAGCCGGAAAACTCGGCGATGACCCAGAACTTCCTCAAGCACCAGAGCCCGATCAAGGGCGTGGAACCCTTCCTCGATGCCAGCCTCAAGGATGCGCCGGAACTGCACATCCCCGAGGGCACCAAGGTGGTGTTCAGCAAGACCTGCGGCGAAGGCGCGATCCGCCTGGCCGACCGCATCTGGACCAACCTGATGCGCTGATCCCCGCCAGACGGGAACACGGCACAGCGATGCTCGCGTGCGCCAGCTTGGCGCAGCGGCGTCGCTCGGCCTGAAGAACGCAACAAGCCTCGCCTGCCAGCGGGGTTGCTGAACCCGACATAGGCTTCCCATCTGCCGGAAGCTCCCGATGAAAGAAGGCCGCGCTCCATGAGCCAGTACAAGCACAACAACGAACTCGTCCAGCTCCAGGCCCATGAACTGGCCCAGCGCATCCGCCTGCGCCAGGTGTCCTGCCGCGAAGTCATGCAGGCGCACCTGGCGCAGATCGAGCGCTACAACCCGGCGGTCAACGCCATTATCAGCCTGCAGCCCGAAGAGCAGCTGCTCGCCGCGGCCGACCAGCGCGACGCCGAGCTGGCGCGCGGCGAATACCGTGGCTGGATGCATGGCCTGCCCCATGCGGTGAAGGACCTGTCGCTGACCCAGGGCATCCGCACCACCCTCGGTTCGCCGCTGTTCCGCGACTACCTGCCCGAGCGCGACGGCATCATGGTCGAGCGCATCCGCGCGGCCGGTGCGGTGCTGATCGGCAAGACCAATACCCCGGAATTCGGCCTCGGCTCCCACAGCTACAACCCGATCTTCGGCGCCACTGGCTGCGCCTACGCGCCCGAACGCACTGCTGGCGGCAGCAGCGGTGGCGCGGCGGCCGCGCTGGCGCTGCAGATGGTCCCGGTGGCCGACGGCAGCGACATGATGGGCTCGCTGCGCAACCCGGCGGCGTTCAACAACATCGTCGGCTTCCGTCCGTCCCAGGGCCGCGTGCCCTTCGACGACAGCGCCGACCTGTTCATCGACCAGCTCGGCTATGAAGGCCCGATGGGCCGCAGCGTGCGTGATGTGGCGCTGCTGCTGTCGGTACAGGCCGGCGGCGATGCCCGTGCCCCGCTGTCGATTGCCGAGAGTGGCGAGCAGTTCGCCGGCAGGCTGGAGCGCGACTTCAAGGGCGCGCGCCTGGGCTGGCTGGGCGATCTGGGCGGCCACCTGCCGATGGAGCGCGGTGTGCTGGAGCTGTGCCGCAAATCCTTCGCCGACTTCGAAGCCGTTGGTTGCCACATAGAAGACACCGCCATGGGCTTCTCCGCCGAGCGCCTCTGGGACACCTGGCGCACCCTGCGCCACTGGATGGTCGCCGGCTCTCTCGGCGCGGCCTACAGCGATCCGGCCAAGCGCGAGCTGCTCAAGCCCGAGGCGATCTGGGAAGTGGAGAACGGCCTGAAGCTCTCCGCCATGGACGTGTTCCGCGCCTCCGCCGCGCGCAGCGACTGGTACCGCGCCATCAGCCGGCTGTTCGAGCGCTACGACTACCTGTTGCTGCCCAGCGCGCAGGTGTTCCCGTTCGACAAGAACTGGGACTGGCCGAAGGAAGTCGCCGGCAAGGCCATGGACACCTACCACCGCTGGATGGAAGTGGTGATCCCGGCCACCCTGTCCGGATGCCCGGTGGCCAACGTGCCGGTAGGCTTCAATGAACAGGGCCTGCCCATGGGCATCCAGATCATCGGCAAGCACCAGGCCGACATGGCCGTGCTGCAACTGGCCCACGCCTACGAGCAGGCTTCGCGCTGGTACCAGCGCTGCCCGCCGCCGATGCTGAAGGACGACTGATTTATCCACAAGCTGAGGGGGACGCATGAATATCAGCTTCTTCCAGGAACTGCTGCAGAGCATCAGCGAGCGCGGCCGGCAATTGCTGGAGTCGCGCGAACCGGCGCCGGGCAATGCCCAGGCGCTGGCGCAGGCCTGCCGCAAACTGATCTCCGGCCACGGCGAGGCCTCCGGCGTGGCGCTGGCGCGGCAGGTGCTGTGCGCCTACCGCGACTGCCCGGAGGAGCAGCAGAAGGCCTTCTTCGACACGCTGCTCAAGGACTTCGCACCGCCCCATGATGTGCTGGCCGCTGCTTGCCAGCGCTATCTCGACGATCCTTCGTCGGCCAACACCACGAAGCTGTTCGAGGCCAGCGAACCGCCGCGCCAGGAACTGTTCCGCCGCCTCAACCAGGCACCCGGCGGCACTGCCGAGCTGATCGCCATGCGCCGTCGCTTGCTCGGCGAACTCAAGGGTAAGCCCGAGCTGGCGGCGGTGGACCATGACCTGCAGCACCTGCTGGCGTCCTGGTTCAACCGTGGCTTCCTGGTGCTGCGGCGCATCGACTGGTCGACGCCGGCGTCGATCCTGGAAAAGATCATCAAGTACGAGGCCGTCCACGCCATCAAGGACTGGGACGACCTGCGCAGCCGCCTGCAACCGGCCGACCGCCGCTGCTTTGCCTTCTTCCACCCGGCGCTGGCCGACGAGCCGCTGATCTTCGTCGAGGTGGCGCTGACCCGTGCGATGCCCGGTGCGATCGCCGATATTCTGGAGCCTGGTTCGCCCGCGCAGCCGTTGGAAGAGCCCGACACCGCCGTCTTCTATTCCATCAGCAACTGCCAGGACGGCCTGCGCGGCATTTCCTTCGGCAACTTCCTGATCAAGCAGGTGGTGGAAGAGCTGGCGCGGGAGATTCCCGGCCTGCGCCAGTACGTCACCCTGTCGCCGGTACCCGGCTTCCGTCGCTGGCTCGACGGGCTGGGCGACGACCCGCAACTGGGCGCGGCCGCCGCCGATCTGCTCAAGACGCTCAAGCCCGACACGCCGCCCCCGCCGCGCACCGAGCAGCCGCTGCTGGCGCTGGCCGCCGAGTACTTCCTGCACGCCAAGAATGGCACCGGCCTGCCGCTCGACCCGGTGGCGCGTTTCCACCTTGGCAACGGCGCCCGCCTGGAGCGCCTGAACTGGCGTGGCGACCTTTCCGCCAGCGGCCTGCGCCAGGCGGCCGGGCTGATGGTCAATTACCGCTATGAACTGCGCCAGATCGAAAAGAACCACGAAGCCTACGCCAACCAGGGCGCGGTCGCAGCCTCACCCGAGGTGCGCAAGCTCGCGACGCTGTCGGCGAAAACAAAACGCTAGGACCTCACCATGAACCAGAGTCTTTTCGCCGAAGTCGGCAAACACCTGCCCAGCGACCTGTCCAAGCCCTTCATCCGCACGCCCCTGGGCGGCGGCTACAGCTATGCGGACATGCTGCGCAGTACCTCGCAGTTCGCCCATGCGCTGGTGGAGCTCGGCGTGCAGCCGGGCGACCGCGTCGCCGTGCAGGTCGACAAGAGCCCCGAGACGGTGATGCTCTACCTCGCCGTGCTGCGCGTCGGTGCGGTCTACCTGCCGCTCAACAGCGGCTACACCGGTGACGAGCTGCGCTACTTCCTCGACGACGCCGAGCCTTCGCTATTCGTCTGCGCGCCGGCCTTCGAAGCCCAGGCCCGCGAACTGGCCGAAGCCAGCGGGGTGGCTCGTGTGGCGACCCTGGGCGACCAGGTCGACGGCTCGCTGATGGACGCCGTGCATGGCAAGCCGGGGCGCTTCGTCGACGTGCCGCGTACCGCCTCCGACCTCGCCGCGATCCTCTACACCTCCGGCACCACCGGGCGTTCCAAGGGGGCGATGATCAGCCACGGCAACCTCGTCTCCAACGCCTGCGCACTGGTGGATGCCTGGCAGATTACCGGCGACGACTGGCTGCTCCACGCGCTGCCGATCTTCCATATCCACGGCCTGTTCGTGGCCTGCAACAGCCTGCTGATGGCCGGCGGCTCGATGCTTTTCCTCGGCAAGTTCGATGCCGCGCAGATGCTCCGCCTGCTGCCCCAGGTGAACCTGCTGATGGGCGTGCCGACCTTCTACACCCGCCTGCTCGACCAACCCGGCCTGACCCGCGAGGCGGTGGCGCACATGCGCCTGTTCATCTCCGGCTCCGCGCCGCTCACCGCCGAGACCCACAAGGCGTTTTCCGAGCGTACCGGCATGGCCATCCTCGAGCGTTACGGCATGACCGAGACCGGCATGAACACCTCCAATCCGCTGGATGGCGAGCGCATTGCCGGCACTGTCGGCTTCCCGCTGCCGGGCGTCGAGCTGCGCATCACCGATCCTTCGCAGTCCGCGCCGACCCCGCTGCCCCAGGGCGAGCCGGGGATGATCGAGGTGCGTGGGCCGAACGTGTTCCAGGGCTACTGGCGCATGCCGGAGAAGACCGCCGAGGAACTGCGTGCGGACGGCTACTTCATGACCGGCGATATCGGCTTCATCGACGACAAGGGCTACGTGCAGATCGTCGGCCGCAACAAGGACATGATCATCAGCGGCGGCTTCAACGTGTATCCCAAGGAGCTGGAAGAAATCCTCGACGCCCTGCCGGGCGTGGTCGAGTCGGCGGTGATCGGCGTGCCGCACCCGGACTTCGGCGAGGGCGTTACCGCCGTGCTGGTGGCCAGCCAAGGGCAGGCGCCGAGCGAGGCCCAGGTGCTCGCCGCGCTGGACGGCAAGCTGGCGCGCTTCAAGCAGCCCAAGCGGGTGATGGTGGTCGATGCGCTGCCGCGCAATGTGATGGGCAAGGTGCAGAAGAACGTGCTGCGTGAGCAGTTCAAGGCGCTGTATTCCTGAGGTTTCGCTGGTGGCCGGTGGTTCGCGAGCAAGCTCGCTCCTACAAAAAGCGCACCGGAGCCGGGCGCACTTGTAGGAGCGAGCTTGCTCGCGAACCCGGGCGCCTCCAGGCCTATACCGAAATGAAAAAGCCCCGCTGATGCGGGGCTTTCGCTTTCGTAGGAGCGGACTGCGTCCGCGATGTGCCTGCCTCGCGCCTAGGTTTCCTGCGCCGCGCCGGCGTGCGCTTGGGCTCCTTGTTTCGCCCCCTCGGGCGACCTCCTTTGGCAAACGACGGATGGCCGCCCCACCCAAAGGAGGCAAAGGTCTTGCCCCGGACATCCGGTTTTTCGCTTAGGCGAAAAATGCCCTCGTTGAAGCGAAGTTTCAGGGGCCCGAACTAGGCGTCCCCCCACGACGGGCCATCCCTGGCCCATCGCGGCTCTCGCGGCATCCATGCCGCTCAACCCCTGAAACTCCGCTTCAACGAGGCCTCCTGAACGGGGCCCTTCGGAGTGCGTGGATGTTTCTCTGGAAATCTCTCCAAAGCCAAAGCCAAAGCCAAAGCCAAAGCCAAAGCCAAAGCCGGTGAAATGGGGCTCTTCGTAGGAGCGAGCTTGCTCGCGAATCGCTCAACGCCGGATTCCCCTGTAGGAGCGGCAGAATGAAAAAAGCCCCGCTTGAGCGGGGCTTTTTCATGTCGCCGGGAAGCTATCAGCGAACCGTCACCACCACCTTGCCCACCGCCTTGCGCTGGCCCAGGTGGTTGATCGCGTCGGCGGCTTTCTCCAGCGGGAAGGTCTGCGACACCAGCGGCTTGATCTTGCCTTCGGCGAACCACTTGAACAGCTGCTGGAAGTTGGCGGCGTTGTCCTGCGGCTGGCGCTGGGCGAAGGAGCCCCAGAACACGCCGACCAGGGAGGCGCCCTTGAGCAGGGTGAGGTTGGCCGGCAGCGCCGGGATGGTGCCGCTGGCGAAGCCGACGACCAGCATGCGGCCATTCCAGGCGATGGAGCGGAAGGCTTCCTCGAACAGCTCGCCGCCGACCGGATCGTAGATCACGTCCACGCCCTGGCCGCCGGTGATTTCCTTCAGCTTGTCCTTCAGGCTGCCTTCGCTGTAGTTGATCAGCACGTCGGCGCCGGCGGCCTTGGCCACTTCCAGCTTGGCCTCACTGCTGGCGGCGGCGATCACCTTGGCGCCCATGGCCTTGCCGATTTCTACCGCGGCCAGGCCCACGCCGCCGGAGGCGCCGAGCACCAGCAGGGTCTCGCCCGGCTGCAGGTTGGCGCGCTGCTTGAGCGCGTGCATGGAGGTGCCGTAGGTCATGCCGAAGGCGGCGGCGCTGGCGAAGTCCATACCGTCCGGGATCGGCATCACGCTGTAGCCGGGCACCGCCACTTCCTCGGCGAAGCTGCCCCAGCCGGTCAGCGCCATCACGCGGTCGCCGGGTTTCACATGGCTGACCTTCTCACCGACCGCGCCGACCACGCCGGCAGCCTCGCCACCCGGAGAGAACGGGAAGGGCGGCTTGAACTGGTACTTGCCCTCGATGATCAGCGTGTCGGGGAAGTTCACCCCGGCGGCGTGAACCTGCAGCAGGACTTCGTTCTTCTTCGGCTCGGGGCTGGCGATGTCTTCCAGCACCAGGGTTTCGGCGGGGCCGAAGGCTTTGCACAGCACGGCTTTCATGAGGACGTACTCCGTTGGAGGTTCTTCTTTGTGAGTAGAGGGCCAGTGTAGGAGCGCAGGCACAGGGGGCAAATCACCATGGCCTGGGCTTATGCCCCGATATAGCTTGGGCGGCGGCGCGACAGTGGCTATCCTTTGCCCATCGAATCCGGAGACATCGCCTTGAGAGCTTTCCTTGCCCTGTTGCTGGTCATTTCCTTCAGCCCTTTCCTTGCCGCCGAAGAAGAGGCCAAGCCGGAGGACGCCAACAAGCCCGTGTTCATTGACCTCACCCCCGCGCTGGTGGGCAATTACGGAAGTGGCCCGCGCCTGAAGTACTTCAAGGCCGATATCGCGCTGAAGGTCACCGGCAAGGAGGCCTCGGAGAAGGTCGAGCACCACGAGCCGCTGATTCGCAACCAACTGGTGATGCTTTTCGCCCAGCAGACCGACGACTCCCTCGGTAGCGTCGATGGCAAGGAGAAGCTGCGCCAGGAAGCCCTCAAGCAAGTGCAGGGCGTACTCCAGCAGGAAGAGGGCAAGCCGCTGGTGGACGACCTGCTGTTCAACAACCTGATCGTCCAGCCCTGATCGCCCAAACGGCGCCTGCATGAGCGCGGCTCATCTGCATACGGCAGGCGCTCTGTTGTTCCGGCTGCGGCTGCTCGCCGCAATGCCGGGCTGAAAGCCCCGTCTCACAAGGCGCGTAGGAAATTTCCGGCGCGTGCCTGACCTGAATCAAACCCCGTTTGCTGCTGGTCGCCGAACATCCCCTCATGATCCGCTCGAATTCGAGCGTTTGAGCAAGGGGAAATCGGATGACAGGAAACGCAAAAAGCTGGCGCACCCGCGGTCTCGCGGTGCTGGTGGTGGCCGTGCTCGCCGCGCTGGCCTGGCAGACGTTCAAGCCGACGGGCCTCCCCGAAGGTTTCGCCAGCGGTAATGGGCGCATCGAGGCCACCGAGGTGGATGTGGCCACCAAGCTTCCCGGTCGCGTGGCCGAAATCCTGGTGGACGAAGGCGATTTCGTGACGGCCGGGCAGGTCGTCGCGCGCATGGATACCCAGGTACTCAAGGCCCAGCTGGCGCAGGCCGAGGCCGAAGTGCGGCGGGCGCAGAACGCCAAGCTCACCGCGCAATCGCTGGTGGCCCAGCGGCACAGCGAGAAGGCCACCGCCGAAGCCATGGTCGCCCAGCGCCAGGCCGAACTGACCGCCGCGCAGAAGCGCTTCACCCGCACCGAGCAACTGGTCAAGCGCAACGCCCTGCCGCAACAGCAACTCGACGATGACCGCGCTGCCCTGCAGAGTTCCCAGGCGGCGCTGGCCGCGTCGCGCTCCCAGGTCATTTCGGCGCAGGCCAGTATCGCTGCCGCCAGCTCCCAGGTGATCGAGGCGCAGTCGGCCATCGAGGCCGCCACCGCGAGCACCGTGCGCCTGCAGGCGGATATCGACGACAGCGACCTCAAGGCCCCGCGCAACGGCCGCGTGCAGTACCGCGTGGCGCAGCCGGGCGAAGTCCTGCCGGCTGGCGGCAAGCTGCTCAATATGGTCGACCTGGCCGATGTCTACATGACCTTCTTCCTGCCCTCGGGCCAGGCCGGCAAGGTCGAGCTGGGCCAGGAAGTGCACCTGGTGATCGATGCGGTGCCGGAGTACGTGATCCCGGCGAAAGTGTCCTATGTCGCCAGCGTCGCGCAGTTCACACCCAAGACCGTGGAGACCGCCAACGAGCGCGAGAAGCTGATGTTCCGGGTCAAGGCGCGCCTCGATCCGGGCCTGCTGGAGAAGTACATCACCTACGTGAAGACCGGCGTGCCGGGCATGGCCTACATGCGCCTCGACCCGCAGGTGGAATGGCCGGCTGACCTGCAGATCAAGGTCCCGCAATGAACGCCGCCGCCTGCGTGGCCCGTCTGGCTGGCGTCTCGCTGCGCTATGGCGAGACCCGCGCAGTGGACGACGTGACCCTGGAGATCCCGGCCAATCGCATGGTCGGCCTGATCGGCCCGGACGGCGTCGGCAAGTCCAGCCTGCTGGCGCTGCTGGCCGGTGCGCGGAAAATGCAGGACGGTGAAATCCAGGTGCTCGGCGGCGACATGCGCGATGTACGCCACCGCCGCGCCGTGTGCCCGCGGATTGCCTACATGCCCCAGGGCCTGGGCAAGAACCTCTACCCGACGCTCTCGGTGTTCGAGAACGTCGATTTCTTCGGTCGCCTGTTCGGCCACGACAAGGCTGAGCGCGAGCGGCGCATCGCCGACCTGCTGCAGAGCACCGGGCTGGCGCCTTTTGCCGAGCGGCCGGCGGGCAAACTGTCCGGCGGCATGAAGCAGAAGCTCGGGCTGTGCTGCGCGCTGATCCATGATCCTGACCTGCTGATCCTCGACGAGCCCACCACCGGCGTCGATCCGCTGTCGCGCAACCAGTTCTGGGAACTGATCGGCCGTATCCGCGCCGGTCGCGAAGGCATGAGCGTGCTGGTGGCCACCGCCTACATGGAGGAGGCCGAGCGCTTCGACTGGCTGGTGGCGATGGACGAGGGCAAGGTGCTCGCCACCGGGACGCCCGCCGAGCTGCGCGAACAGACATCGACGCAGAACCTTGAGGAAGCCTTTATCGCGCTGCTGCCCGAGAGCAAGCGCGCCGGCCACCACAAGCTGGTCATTCCGCCTCGCCAGCAGCATGACGGTGCACCGCAGATAGCCATCGAAGCCGAGGGGCTGACCTGCCGCTTCGGCGACTTCGTCGCGGTGGATCACGTGAGCTTCCGCATCGAGCGCGGGGAAATCTTCGGCTTCCTCGGTTCCAACGGCTGCGGCAAGTCCACCACCATGAAGATGCTCACCGGCCTGTTGCCGGCCAGCGAAGGCACCTGCGCACTGTTCGGCCAGCCGGTCAACGCCAACGACATGGAGACTCGCCGGCGCGTGGGCTACATGTCCCAGGCGTTCTCGCTGTACGCCGAGCTGACGGTGCTGCAGAACCTCGAACTGCATGCGAAACTCTTCCACCTGCCGCCTGAACAGATCGGCCCGCGCGTGGAGGAAATGCTCCAGCGCTTCGACCTCGGCAAGGTCCGCAACGAACTGCCCGACAGCCTGCCGCTGGGCATTCGCCAGCGCCTGTCGCTGGCCGTGGCGGTGATCCACAAGCCGGAAATCCTGATCCTCGACGAGCCCACCTCGGGCGTTGACCCGGTGGCCCGCGATGGCTTCTGGGAGCTGATGGTGGAGCTGTCGCGCAACGATGGCGTGACCATCTTCATCTCCACCCACTTCATGAACGAGGCCGAGCGCTGCGACCGCATCTCGCTGATGCACGCCGGCAAGGTGCTCGACAGCGACACACCGCAGGGGCTGATCGACAAGCGCGGCCTGCCCACATTGGAAGCCACCTTCATCGCGTATCTGGAAGAAGCCGCTGGCAGCGCGCCAGTGCCGGAAACGGTCCCTGCGCCGGAGCCGACCACTGAATCCACGCGCTACAAGGGCTCCGATCGCTTCAGCTGGCTGCGCCTGTTCAGTTACGCCCGGCGCGAGGCCATGGAGCTGCGCCGCGACCCGATCCGCCTGACCCTGGCGCTGGTGGGAACCGCGCTGCTGATGTTCATCATCGGCTACGGCATCAACATGGATGTCGAGGACCTCACCTACGCCGTGCTCGACCGCGACCAGACCACCACCAGCCAGGCCTATGCGCTGAATATCGCCGGCTCGCGCTACTTCATCGAGAAGCAGGCGATCCAGGACCCGGATGATCTGGAGAGACGCCTGCGCAGCGGCGACATCAGCCTGGCGGTGGAGATCCCGCCGAACTTCGGTCGCGACCTCAAGCGTGGCGCCGACCCGGCCATCGGCGTGTGGATCGACGGCGCCATGCCGACCCGTGCCAATACTGTGCTCGGCTACGTGCAGGGGCTGCACGCCAGCTACCTCGCCGACCTGGCGCGCCAGAATGGCAGCGCCGCCGCCAGCGCGGCCGCAAGCACCGAGGTGCGCTACCGCTACAACCCGGACGTCGAGAGCCTGAAAGCCATGGTGCCGGCGGTGATCCCGCTGCTGCTGATCATGATCCCGGCGATGCTCACCGCCCTGGGCGTGGTCCGCGAGAAAGAGCTGGGCTCGATCACCAACCTCTACGTCACGCCGGTCACGCGCCTGGAGTTCCTGCTGGGCAAGCAGTTGCCCTACATCGGTATGGGCATGATCAACTTCGTGCTGATGCTGGCGATGGCCGTGCTGCTGTTCCAGGTGCCGCTCAAGGGCAGCTTCCCCGCGCTGCTGGTCGGCGCCTTCCTCTACGTGGTGACCAGCACGGGGCTGGGCCTGCTGCTCTCGACCTTCATGAAGAGCCAGATCGCGGCAGTCTTCGGCACCGCGATCGCCACCATGATCCCGGCGATCCAGTTCTCCGGGCTGATCCATCCGGTGTCGTCGCTGGAAGGCGCGGCGGCCTTCATCGGCCAGCTCTACCCGACCTCGCACTTCCTGGTCATCAGTCGTGGCGCCTTCTCCAAGGCACTGGGCTTCCCCGACCTGTGGATCTACTACCTGCCGCTGGCGGCGATGATCGTGGTGCTGACGCTGCTCAGCGTGGCCTGCCTGAAGAAGCAGGAGGACTGAGCCATGAACAAGCTGGCGAACATCTTCAACCTCGGCATCAAGGAATTCCGCAGCCTGGGCCGCGACTACGCGATGCTGATCCTGATCGCCTGGGCCTTCACCCTGGGCGTCTACAGCTCCGCCACCGGCGTGCCGGAAACCCTGCACCACGCGCCCATCGCGATTGTCGACGAGGACCAGTCGCAACTCTCCTCGCGCATCGTCAACGCCTTCCAGCCGCCGTATTTCCGCCCCCCGGAGATGATCGGCCACGCGGAGATGGACCGGGGCATGGATGTCGGCCTGTACACCTTTACCCTGGACATCCCGCCGGACTTCCAGCGCGACGTGCTGGCCGGGCGGCAGCCGGCGATCCAGGTCAACGTCGATGCGACGCAGACCGGCCAGGCCTTCTCCGGCGCCGGCTACATCCAGAACATCGTCGGCACCGAGGTGCGCGAGTTCGTCAGCCGCTACCGCGCCGAGTCGGCGATGCCGGCGGAGCTGGCGGTGCGCATGGAGTTCAACCCGAACCTGACCCAGGCCTGGTTCGGCGCGGTGATGGAGGTGATCAACCAGATCACCATGCTGTCGATCATCCTCACCGGCGCCGCGCTGATCCGCGAGCGCGAGCACGGTACGGTGGAGCACCTGCTGGTAATGCCGCTGACCGCCTTCGAGATCATGATGGCCAAGGTCTGGTCCATGGGCGCCGTGGTGCTGGTGGCCGCGGCGATCTCGTTGCAGCTGGTGGTACGCGGCTGGCTGGACGTGCCGATCAGCGGCTCGGTGGGGCTGTTCCTGCTGGGCGCGGCATTACACCTGTTCGCCACCACTTCGATGGGCATCTTCCTCGGCACCGTGGCGCGCTCGATGCCGCAGCTGGGCCTGCTGGTGATCCTCACACTGATGCCGCTGCAGATTCTTTCCGGTGGTACCACGCCGCGCGAGAGCATGCCGGAGCTGGTGCAGTACATCATGCTGGCGGCGCCGACCACGCACTTCGTCAGCCTGGCCCAGGCGATTCTTTATCGTGGGGCCGACCTGTCCATCGTCTGGCCGCAGCTGCTGGCCATTGTCGGGATTGGTGCGGCGTTCTTCAGCGGCGCGCTGTGGCGCTTCCGTCGGACCATCGGGCAGATGGCCTGACTCCTGCTGCACTTCGTAGGAGCGAGCTTGCTCGCTACTACGAAGTCATTCACTCCACCGGCCACACGCAGGTCTGATTCCGTCCCTTGTGCTTGGCCGCGTAGAGCGCCCGGTCGGCCTGGGCGATCAACTGGTCCGGCTCGGCGTCCTGGCCCGGCGTGGCGATGGCCAGGCCGATACTCACGGTCAGTCGCCCGAGCTCTGCCGCCGGATGGGCGATGGCGAGTTCCGCCACATGCTGGTGGATGCGGGCCGCGACATGCCCGGCGCCCTCTGCGCCGGTGTCGGTGAGGATGATCACGAACTCTTCGCCGCCATAGCGGCAGGCTACGTCGCCCTCGCGCTGCAAGCAGTCCTGCAGGCAACTGGCAACCCGCCGCAAGGCGTCGTCGCCGGCCAGGTGGCCGAGGCAGTCGTTGAAGCGCTTGAAGTGGTCGACGTCGAGCATCAGCACCGCCAGCGGCGCGTCGGCCCGGCGCAGGCGGCGCCACTCGCTCTGCAGCTGGCGGTCGAAGTAGCGGCGGTTGAACAGGCCGGTGAGGCCGTCCTGCTGCGAGAGCTTGTGCAACTGCGCCTCCAGTTGCAGGCGTTCGCTGTTGTCGCGGGCCACGGCGATCAGGTAGTCGCGGTCGCCCTGGTGGATCAGCTGGGTGTTGATTTCCGCCGGTTGCAGGCTGCCGTCGCGGCCCTGCATCTCGCGCTGGAAGATCATCGACAGGTTCAGCCGGTGCGCCTGCTGCACCAGCTGGATCCAGGCGTGGAAGCCGGGGATCAGCCGCTCCGGATCGTCGCGCAGCAGGTGGCGGAAGTCCTCGGCGCTGTAGCCCAGGCCGCTGTAGGTGGCGCGGTTCATGTGCAGCAACTCGCGTTGCTGCAGGTCGAAGATGAACAGCGCGTCGCGGCTGGAGTCGGTGAGGTCGAGCGCCAGTTGCAGGCGTTCGCGGCTGTCACGCAGGTGCGCCTCCACCGACTGGCGTTGCTCCGCTTCCTGGTTGAGCAACTGGTTGCTGGCGCTCAGTGCGGTGGCGCGGCGGGCGTTCTCGCGGGCGAGGAACAACGCCGCCACCAGCAGCAGGCTGATGGCCACGCCGCCACTGAACACCACCATCGGCAAGGGGGTGGAGAGTGACTGCACGAGCGCCGAAGTGGGGCTGAGCTCCAGTTCGAAGCTGCGGTTGTTGAGCAGCCGCAGCGGCACCCGCAAGGTCTGCCCGGCATTGCTGTCGGGTTGCTCGCGCACGTAGATCGGTTGTCCATGCTCCAGCAGGCGTACGCTGAACAGGTGGTTGTCGGCCTGCTGGATCAGGTGGTCCATCAGGTTGCCAACGCGGAAGACGCCCTGCATGAAGCCGTCGAAGCGCAGTTGATGACTGGCATCGCGAATGAACACCGGGGTGTAGAGCACGAAGCCACGTCCACCCTGGAGCAGCTCCACGCTATCGCTCAGGCGTGACTTGCCGCTGTCGCGCGCGGCCATGGCGGTGGCGTAGTTCGGGTGTTGCTCGGTGAGGTGGAAGTTCAGCGCCGCCTCGTTGCCCTGCAGCGGCTCCAGCCAGCGGATGCGCAAGTCCGGATCGGACCACTGGATCGACTGGTAGCCGGGGAAGCTGCGTACATAGAAGCGCGCGTCCAGCTCCCATTCGGCACGGGGCATGCGGCCGTGGTGGGTCCACAACTGGGCGAGCAGGTCCAGGCCCTGCACCTGCTCGTGGAGGTTGGCCTCGAGCTGGTGCGCCAGGCTGCGACCCTGGTAGGTCAGGCGCTCCTGGACGCGCTGCCGTTCGCTGCTCGCCAGCTCCCTGCCGAGCCAGGCGCTGGAAAGCAGCAGCACGCAGAGCAGACCGCCAAGCCCGAGGTAGGTAGCTAGTGAGGACTGAAGGCGGTGCATGGGGCGAGTTCCGGGGGCTTCAGTAACCTAATAGCACAGTGCCTCTACTTGTGCGCCAGGCCGACGACGATCGCCCACTGTTCGGCAGTGACCGGCATGACCGACAGACGGCTGCCTTTCTGCACCAGCGGCATTTCCTCCAGTCCGGCCTGTGCCTTGAGCGTGCCCAGCGGCAGCACCGAGCGGAAGGCTTCGACGAAGCCGACGTCACGGGCTGTCCAGGGGTTCTTCTGGTCGCTGGCCTTGGGGTCGTGGTAGTGGCTTTTCGGGTCAAGGGCGGTCGGGTCCGGGTAGGCCTCGCCTTGAATCTCGGCAATGCCGGCAATGCCCGGCTCCGGGCAACTGGAGTGGTAGAAGAAGAACAGGTCGCCCGGCTGCATGCTGCGCATGAAGTTGCGTGCCTGGTAGTTGCGCACGCCATCCCAGCGCGCTGTTTTCAGGCGCTGCAGGTCGTGGATCGAGAGTTCATCGGGCTCGGATTTCATCAGCCAGTAAGCGCGTGCCATCCGCGAGGGTCTCCTTGTGCGTGGCGGGTCGTGATGTTTTTACCAAGGGTAGGCGGTTCCCTGCGACAAGCTGCCGGCTCGCTGGAAACAAATTGTAGGAAGAAGATGTAGGAATGCCGGCATGAAGATTGCCTGAAAGTGCCGGAAGTTTTGGGGACGGCTGCTCCTCCGACGATCGGTTGGCGTCAGAATTGCGAGAAGCTTTTCATTGTCGGAGAATGCCGCCGTTTTTAGCTTGGCCTGCCGGACGGATAAAAAAACCACCGCCGGCCATCGTTGACAGTTTGCCTGGAAGGGGGAGGCAATCGATGAAACGCAAGCCTGATCTTTTGTGGGTGTTGGTAATACTTTTCGGTCTGGGTGTCGTCACTACCGGTTACACCCAGAGTCTGTGGGAACAACGCCAGGGCAATGCCCCGGTGCAGGTCACCCAGCAGCCCTGATCCAGTCGCCTGGAATCCGCGCTGCCATCGCCACGGCTATCGCAAGGAACGCGATTCCGTCGCGAGACGGCCATACCAGCCGCCGTCCGTCACTATGCCCATCAGCGGCACATCCCAGCTCGCCAGCTCCAGCCTATCGACCTTCTGGCATTCATGCGCCAGGCCCAATAGCGTCGGTTTCTGCCAATTTTTGCGCATTCCCAGGTATGCCAGGGTCCGGTCGTAGAACCCCTTGCCCATCCCCAGGCGCCCGCCCTGTGGATCGAAGCCCACCAGCGGCAGCAGCAGCAGGTCCAGTGCCCAGGCTGGGCGCTGGCGCCGACGGTCGGCCTGCGGTTCGGCAATGTTGAAACGGTTGCGCACCCAGCGCTCGCCGATCCCTACCTGCTGGAAGGTCATGTGCGTGCGCGGCCAGTCCGAGAGCACCGGCAGGTAGGTTGCCTTGCCGCGTTTCTGCGCCGCCTGCATCAACGGGCGCGGGTCGATTTCGCCGTCAGCCGGCAAATACAACGCAATATGCTTCGCCCGGCGAAACAGCGGATGCTGTGCGAGCTGGCGATACAGAGCCTGGGCGGCTCGGCGTTGCTGGAGGGGGCTGAGTGCGCGTCTGGCCTGGCGCAGCTGGCGGCGCAGGGCAGGGCGGGAGAGAGAATCTGCGTGGATCATGGAAGGGTAAAGCTCCCCGGACATGCCGCTGTCGGGTTAGCCCTTGAACCCGAGAGTTCAAGGTGGTGGTTGCAGTAGGCTTTAAGGCTTTCCGTCGTGCGGACATGCACACCAGCCCAACTGGCAACCCCCGTTGTTGCAATTATCGGCTCAGGGACATCACCGACTGGCAAACACACCAGGGAGCGAGACGGATTATACCCCAAGGAAATTTCCCTGGTCAGACTTCACCCTGTTCCTTATCGGTGGTAAGGGGATCGGTCGTCAGGGCGCGGTCCACGCGCTCGAGCAGTTCGCGCACGCGCTCGCGGGTCGAGCCGCTGTCCTGCTCCACGCGCTCCTGCTTGTGCAGCAGGTCGTGGGTAATGTTCAGGGCGGCCATCACGGCGACACGGTCGGCACCGATGACCTTGCCGCTGGAACGGATCTCGCGCATCTTGCTGTCCAGGTAGCGCGCGGCGCTTTCCAGGTTGACGCGCTCGTCCGGAGGGCAGGCGATGCAGTACTCCTTGTCGAGGATTTGGACGTTCAGGGTGTTCGACTGGCTCATGAGTCCTGCTCCAGGGCTTTAAGACGCAAAATCATCGCTTCGACCTTCTGCCGAGCCAAATCGTTCTTCTCGATCAGATGGGCGCGTTCTTCCCGCCAGCTTTTCTCGTTCGCCCGCAGCAGCCGGTTCTCGGCCTTGAGCTGTTCCAGGCGTTGGAGCAGCAGGTCGAACTTGGCGATCAGCGCGTGCAGGTCGGCGTCTTCCATGGGCTCTCGCTTGGGAGTTGCTTAAGTAATCGAGAACTATATAGGACTGCCGTGGGGGTGGGTCAACGCACGGCTGCCCGACGCGTCGTCACATGGTCTTGCGGTGTGCGCCGGTGCTAGGATAACGGACCATATTCTATGCGCGGCGCCTGATGGCGCCTAGCCGTCATCCGGGTTCGATCATGTCCACTTCCAGCTCCGCCTACACCGCTTTCGCCGCCCTGCTCGCCGAGGCTGCCCTGCCGATTTCCCCCGCCGAACTGCACGGCCACCTGCTCGGCCGCGTCTGCGCCGGGTCCGGCTTTGACCAGGGCGAGTGGCTGCAGGCCGCCGGTGAGCTGCTCGGCGGCGAGCCGGGCGAGCGCCTGGGTGCAGCGCTGGGCGGCCTGCTGGGCATGGTCCAGCAGGACTTCAGCCAGGGCGAGATGGCCGTGGTGCTGATGCTGCCCAACGACGACGAGCCGCTGCTGGAGCGTGCCACCGCCCTGGGCCAGTGGTGCCAGGGCTTCCTCGCCGGCTTCGGCCTGGCGCTGCGCGCCCCCAGCCTGTCGGATGAAGCCGACGAAGTGCTGCAGGACATCGCCGCCATCGCCCAGGTCGGCGGCCAGCTGGAAGAATCCGAAGATGGCGAGGCCGACTACATGGAAGTGCAGGAGTACCTGCGCGTCGCCCCGCTGCTGCTGTTTTCCGAGTTCGGCAAGGTCCCGGCACCGGCCGAGAAACCCTCCCTGCATTGAGGTCGCGCATGATCCGTATCGCCAAGTCGGAATACGCCCGTCGTCGCAAGGCGCTGATGGCGCAGATGGAACCCAACAGCATCGCCATTCTCCCGGCGGCGCCGATGTACATCCGCAATCGCGACGTCGAGCACGTCTACCGCCAGGACAGCGACTTCCAGTACCTCACCGGCTTCCCCGAGCCGGAAGCGGTGATGGCGCTGATCCCCGGCCGCGAGCACGGCGAGTACGTACTCTTCTGTCGCGAGCGCGATCCGGAGCGTGAACTCTGGGACGGCCTGCGCGCTGGCCAGGACGGTGCCATCAGCGCTTTCGGCGCCGACGATGCCTTCCCCATCGGCGATATCGACGACATCCTCCCGGGCCTGATCGAAGGCCGCGACCGCGTGTACTACGCGCTGGGCGCCAACCAGGAGTTCGACCGCCGGCTGATGGAGTGGATCAACGTCATTCGCTCCAAGGCGCGCCAGGGTGCGCAGCCGCCGAACGAGTTCGTCGCCCTCGACCACCTGCTGCACGACCAGCGCCTGTACAAGAGCGCCGGCGAGGTGAAGGTGATGCGCTACGCCGCGGAAATTTCCGCCGGCGCCCACATCCGCGCCATGCAGGCTTGCCGTCCGGGCCTATACGAGTACCACCTGGAAGCCGAGCTGGAATACGCCTTCCGCCTGGGCGGCGCAAAGATGCCGGCCTATGGCTCGATCGTCGCCACCGGCCGCAACGCCTGCATCCTGCACTATCGGGAGAACGACGCGCAGATCAAGGACGGCGACCTGATCCTGATCGACGCCGGCTGCGAGATCGACTGCTACGCCAGCGATATCACCCGCACCTTCCCCGCCAGCGGTACCTTCAGCCCCGAGCAGAAGGCCATCTACCAGTTGGTGCTGGACGCCAACATGGCGGCCTTCGACTACATCGCTCCGGGCCGCCACTGGAACGAAGCCCACGAGGCCACCGTGCGGGTCATCACTGCCGGGCTGGTAGAACTGGGTCTGCTCAAGGGCGACGTCGACGAACTGATCGAGCGCGAAGCCTACAAGGCCTTCTACATGCACCGCGCCGGCCACTGGCTGGGCATGGACGTGCACGACGTCGGCGAGTACCGCGTCGGCGGCGAATGGCGCGTGCTCGAGCCGGGCATGGCGATGACCGTCGAGCCGGGTATCTACATTGCCCCGGACAACACCGACGTGCCTAAGAAGTGGCGCGGCATCGGCGTGCGCATCGAAGACGACGTGGTGGTGACCAGGACCGGCTGCGAAGTGCTGACCAATGGAGTGCCGAAGACCGTCGCCGAGATCGAAGCGCTGATGGCCGAGGCCAGGGCCCAGGCCGCCTGACATGCAACGTACGCAACTGGCCATCATCGGTGGCGGACTCGTTGGCGCAAGCCTTGCGCTGATTCTCCAGGCCGGCGCCCGCGCGCGCGGCTGGCAGATCGTGCTGGTCGAGCCCTTCGCCCCCGGCGATGCCTACCAGCCCAGCTATGACGCGCGCTCCTCGGCGCTGTCCTTCGGCAGCCGGCAGATCTACGAGCGCCTCGGGCTCTGGCAGCAGATAGCGCAGCGCGCCGAACCGATCACGCAGATCCACGTTTCCGATCGCGGGCGCTTCGGCGCTGCGCGGCTGACGGCGGTGGAAGAGGGCGTTCCCGCTCTCGGCTACGTGGTGGAAAACGCCTGGCTCGGCCAGTGCCTGTGGCGCGCGCTGGACCCGGACGTGGTGAGCTGGCGCTGCCCGGCCGAAGTGCGGCGGATGGACACGCTCGGCGATGGCTACCGCCTGACCCTGGACGACGACTCGCAGCTGGACTGCGACCTCGCCGTGCTGGCTGACGGCGGCCGCTCCGGCCTGCGCGAGCAACTGGGGATCAACGTACGTTCCTCGTCCTACGGGCAGACCGCGCTGATCGCCAACATCAGCCCGTCCGAAGCCCATCGCGGACAGGCCTTCGAGCGCTTCACCGAGAACGGCCCGCTGGCCCTGTTGCCGCTGCCGGAAAATCGCTGCGCGCTGGTCTGGACCCGCAACGGTCATGACGCCGAGCGCCTGCGTGAGCTGCCCGATGCGGCCTTCCTCGCCGAGCTGCAGGATGCTTTCGGCTATCGCCTGGGTACCCTGCGCCAGGTCGGTGCACGTCACGGCTACCCGCTGAGCCTCACCGAGGCCGACGAGCAGATTCGCCCGCACCTGGTGGTGCTGGGCAATGCCGCCCACAGCCTGCACCCGATTGCCGGGCAGGGCTTCAACCTGTCGCTGCGCGATGCCAAGGCGCTGGGCGATCGCCTGTTGCAGGAAGCCGCTGCGCCGGGCGATTTCTCCGTGTTGCAGCGCTACCTCGACGGCCAGCGCCTCGACCAGCAGATGACCGTCGGCTTCTCCGACCGGGTTACCCGGCTGTTCTCCAATGCCCAGCCGCTGCTGGCCACCGGTCGCAACATCGGCCTGCTCGGCCTCGATCTGCTGCCGCCGGCCAAGCGCTGGTTCGCCCGCCAGGCCATGGGCCTGGGCGCACGCCCGGTGTGAGAGGATGGAACTGCGCAAAAGCTCCCGCCGCGCCCGCCTGCTGCGTTTCGGCCTGAACCTCTATCCGCCGTATCTCGGCGCCGGGGTACGGGTGCGCCACATCAGCGCGGACTTCCGCGAGGTCCGCGTGAAGATGGGCCTGAACCTGTTCAACCGCAATTACGTCGGTACCCAGTTCGGCGGCAGCCTGTACAGCATGACCGACCCGTTCTTCATGCTGATGCTGATGGAGAACCTGGGGCGCGAATACATCGTCTGGGACAAGGCCGCCAACATCGAATTCGTCAGCCCCGGCAAGGGCCCGGTGTACGCCGAGTTCCGTATCGACCAGCACCTGCTCGATGAAATCCGCGAGCACACCGCCGGCGGCGCGAAGTACCTGCCGCGCCTGCACGCCGAAGTGCGTGACGCTCAAGGCACCCTGGTGGCGCGGGTGCAGAAGACCCTGTACGTCCGGTTGAAGCCGCGCGCGCGGCAGGCCGCTTGAATTTCGATGCCCGCGCCGACGCTGTGCGGGCCGCTGAAGAAGGAACGCACATGCACGCGGATCTGGTAATCGTCGGGGCGGGAATGGTCGGCAGTGCGCTGGCCCTGGCCCTGGAAGGCAGCGGGCTGGATATCCTGCTGCTGGACGGCTCGCCGCTGAGCGTCAAGCCGTTCGACCGCGAAGCGCCCTTCGAACCGCGCGTCAGCGCGCTGTCCGAAGCCAGCCGGCGGATTCTCCAGCGCCTGCACGCCTGGGACGGCATCGCTGCACGGCGTGCCGAGCCGTATCGCGAGATGCAGGTGTGGGATGGTTCCGGCACCGGGCAGATCCACTTCAGCGCTGCCAGCGTGCATGCCGAGATGCTCGGCCATATCGTCGAGAACCGCGTGGTGCAGGATGCCCTGCTGGAGCGCCTGCACGACTCCGCCCTCGGCCTGTTGCCCAATGCGCGCCTGGAACAGTTGCGCCATTCCGGCGACGACTGGCTGCTGACGCTCTCCGATGGCCGCGAAATCCGCACGCCGCTGGTCGTCGCGGCCGACGGCGCGAATTCCGCCGTACGCCGCCTGGCCGGTTGCGCCACCCGCGAATGGGATTACCTGCACCACGCCATCGTCACCAGCGTGCGCTGCGAGAAGCCGCACCAGGCTACTGCCTGGCAGCGCTTCACCGACGACGGCCCGCTGGCCTTCCTGCCGCTGGCGAAGGAGGGCGACGGGCACTGGTGTTCGATCGTCTGGTCGACCACCCCGGAGCAGGCGGAAAAGCTCATGGCGCTGGACGACGAGGGCTTCCGCAAGGCCCTGGGCCTGGCCTTCGAACATCGCCTGGGTGCTATCGAGCATGCCGACCGTCGCCTGTGCATCCCGCTGCGCCAGCGCCACGCCAAGCGCTACGTGGAGCCGGGGCTGGTGCTGATCGGCGATGCCGCACACACCATTCACCCGCTCGCCGGGCAGGGCGTGAACCTGGGCTTCCTGGATGCCGCGGTGCTGGCCGAAGTGATCGAGCACGCCCACGCCCGTGGCGAGAACATCGCCGAGGAGCGGGTGCTGAGCCGCTTCGAACGTCGGCGCATGCCGCACAACCTGGCCATGATGGCGGCGATGGAAGGCTTCCAGCGCCTGTTCCAGGCCGACCCCTTGGCCGTGCGCTGGCTGCGTAATGCCGGGCTGCGGCTGGTGGACAAGCACCATGAGGCCAAGGGCGTGTTCGTGCGCCAGGCGCTGGGGCTTTCCGGGGATCTGCCGGGGCTGGCGCGGGTCTAGCCAAGGCAGCCTGCGGCCCCCTCACCCTAACCCTCTCCCGGAAGAGGGGACTGATCGGCGCGAGCTGGGCGTTCAGAGATTGCCGGCGGACTCCGTGATACCCGCAGACGTCGGGCGGCTCCCTCTCCCTTTGGGAGAGGGCTGGGGTGAGGTGCTTTTGCACGAGCGCCGAACCCACCTGTGACTCCAGGCCACACCCTCCCGAAACACCCCGACACAAACGCACGGCTCAGTAGCAAATGAGGTTCCTTATCATTTGCGGGATATTTTCCCTGCAAAGGACACGCTCATGCTCGTGCGCAAAGGTCTTCTCGCCACCCTCCTGCTGGCCGCCTTCGGTAGCACCGCCCAGGCCGCCGACGAAGTGGTGGTCTATTCCTCGCGTATCGACGAGCTGATCAAGCCGGTGTTCGACGCCTACACCCAGGCCACCGGGGTGAAGATCAAGTTCATCACCGACAAGGAAGCGCCGCTGATGGCGCGGATCAAGGCCGAGGGCGCCAATACCCCGGCCGACCTGCTGCTGACCGTCGACGCCGGCAACCTCTGGCAGGCCGAGAAGATGGGCATTCTGCAGCCCTTCGATTCGCCGACCCTGGACGCCAACATCCCGCCGCAGTACCGCTCCGGCACTGACAGCTGGACCGGCCTGTCGCTGCGCGCGCGTACCATTGCCTATTCGACCCAGCGGGTGAAGCCCGAGGAGCTGTCGACCTACGAGGATCTGGCCGATGCGAAATGGGAAGGCCGCCTGTGCCTGCGCACCGCGAAGAAGGTCTACAACCAGTCGCTGACCGCCACGCTGATCGAAACCCACGGCGCCGAGAAGACCGAGCAGATCCTCCAGGGCTGGGTGAACAACCTGGCCACCGACGTGTTCTCCGACGACAACGCGCTGCTCCAGGCCATCGCCGCCGGGCAGTGCGATGTCGGTATCGTCAACACCTACTACTACGGGCGCATGCACAAGGACAATCCGCAGCTGCCGGTGAAGCTGTTCTGGCCGAACCAGGGCGACCGGGGCGTGCACGTCAACCTGTCGGGCATCGGCCTGACCAGGTACGCGCCGCACCCGGAACAGGCCAAGAAGCTGGTGGAGTGGATGACCGGTGCGGACGCCCAGGCGCTGTTCGCCGGCATCAACCAGGAATTCCCGGCCAACCCGAAGGTGGCACCGTCGCAGGAAGTGGCGGCCTGGGGTGAGTTCAAGGCCGACAGCATTCCGGTGGAGATCGCCGGCAAGCGCCAGGCCGAAGCGATCAAGCTGATGGACCGCGCCGGCTGGAACTGATCAGGTGGACGGTACTGCCGGCTCCGCTTGCGGTTGCTCGGTAGCGTCGCCCGCCTCTGACGGTTGCACCTGGTACTGCACCGAGAGCGGCTTGCCGCTCCCGGTCAGCAAGCAGGTGAACTGCCCGGCGACCCTTTCGCCCTCGCGCATCTGCGCCTTCAGCGCCTTGCTCGCATGCTGCCCCTCGACTTCCCCGTCGTAGGCTTCCTCGCGCAGCGAGTCATGGTCCAGCCAGGACTGCTGCCAGCGCTCCTGCATCGTCGAATCCGCGGCGAAGGTGCGCGAGGCGAGATCCAGGCAGTCTTCGATCGGCGTGGGCGTGTCGTCAGCGAAAGCCGGTCCGCAGAGGGCGGCGAGGAACAGGGCAGGCAGGGCGCGGAGCGCTGGCATGGGCTTTTTCCTTTGTTGGGGGAGTGGCAAAGTGGCGGATTCGACCGCAGTACCTTGCGCTTTATCCCTGTCTCCTGAGGATCAGGCGAATTCGAGTTCAACGTTGGAAGATTCCGTCTGCGAGTCGGACGCCTCCGCCGTGAACGCCACTTGAAGTCTGGATGCACCGACGCATGCGCGCCAACCGCTGGTACCCCATCACTTTCGCCGTCGCCGCCCTGGTGTTGCTGCCCATCAGCGTCCTGCTGCTGAGCTGGGCGGAAATCGACCGCGAAATCTGGTCGCACCTGTGGGAAACCCAGATGACGCGCCTGCTGGGCAACACCCTGGTGCTGGTGGCTGGCGTAGGGGTGGGCGTCACCGTGCTGGGCGTCAGCCTCGCCTGGCTCACCAGCCTCTGCGAATTCCCCGGCCGACGCTGGCTGGACTGGGCGCTGATGCTGCCCTTCGCGGTGCCGGCCTATGTGCTGGCGTTCGTCTTCGTCGGCCTGCTGGATTTCTCCGGCCCCGTGCAGACGCTGCTGCGCGAGTGGTTCGGCAGCGGCCTGCGGCTGCCGCGGGTACGCTCCACCGGTGGGGTGATCACGGTGCTGGTGCTGGTCTTCTACCCCTACGTCTACCTGCTCGCGCGCAGCGCATTCCTTGCCCAGGGGCGTGGCCTGACCGAAGCGGCGCGGGTGCTCGGCCTCTCGCCCCTGGACGCCTTCTGGCGCGTTGCCCTGCCCATGGCGCGGCCGGCCATCGGCGCCGGGCTGGCGCTGGCGATCATGGAGACGCTGGCGGACTTTGGCACCGTCTCGGTGTTCAACTTCGATACCTTTACCACCGCCGTCTACAAGACCTGGTACGGCTTCTACAGCCTCTCCAGCGCCACCCAGCTGGCCAGCCTGCTGTTGCTGTTCGTCATGCTGGTGCTGCTGGGCGAGCGCTACAGCCGTGGCCGCAGCGGCGTGCCCAACGAACGTCCGCGTGGCGCCGCGTTGTACCGGCTGCACGGCTGGAAGGCCTTCGCCGCCAGCGCCTGGTGCCTGCTGGTGTTTGCCTGCGCCTTTGTCATTCCGGTGCTGCAACTGCTGGTCTGGGTCTGGCAGAAGGGGCGTTTCGACCTCGATGAGCGCTACTGGGGGCTGATCCTGCACAGCCTGTACCTGGGTGGCTTCGCGGCGCTGATCACGGTGGCCGTGGCGCTGCTGCTGGTCTTTGCCCGACGGCTGTCGCCAACACCCGCGGTGCACTCGGCGGTAGGGATTTCCAACCTTGGCTACGCGCTGCCCGGCTCGGTGCTGGCGGTGGCGATCATGCTGGCCTTCAGCTGGCTGGATAACCAGGCGGTGATTCCGCTGTCCAGCGCCCTCGGCGGCGCCGGCAAGCCCTTGTTGCTGGGCAGCCTCGGGGCGTTGCTGGTGGCCTACCTGATCCGCTTCATGGCAGTGGCCTACAACCCGTTGGAAGGTGCGCTGGCGAGAATCCGACCTTCGCTGCCGGAAGCCTCCCGCAGCCTTGGCGTCGGCGGGGCCGGCCTGTTCTTCCGCGTCTACCTGCCGCTGCTGCTGCCGGGAGCCTTGAGCGCCGCGCTGCTGGTATTCGTCGACGTGCTCAAGGAGATGCCCGCGACTCTGCTGATGCGCCCGTTCGGCTGGGACACCCTGGCCGTGCGCGTCTTCGAGATGACCAGCGAGGGCGAGTGGGCGCGCGCCGCGCTACCGGCGCTGACGCTGGTGCTGGTGGGACTGTTCCCGGTGATCGGCCTGATCCGTCGCTCGGCGCGACCGACCGGTTCTGTGCGGCCCTGAGAATCGGCCGTCGGACAAGCTGTCCAGAGTCCGGTCATGCGACTACAATGCGCGCGTTTCGTGCGGGCCGTACTCGCGCTCCGCACCCGCCTCGCCCGGAAGGAGAACACCCATGGGACAGCGCACGCCGCTCTATGATTTGCACGTCGCCCTCGGCGCCAAGATCGTCGATTTCGGCGGTTGGGACATGCCGTTGCACTACGGTTCGCAAGTCGAAGAGCACCACCAGGTACGTCGCGATTGCGGCGTGTTCGACGTTTCCCACATGACCGTGGTCGACGTCACCGGTCCGCAGGCCAAGGAATACCTGCAGCGACTCCTGGCCAACGATGTCGAACGACTGCAGGTTCCGGGCAAGGCGCTGTACAGCGGCATGCTCAACGAGCGCGGCGGGGTGGTCGACGACCTGATCGTCTATCTCGGCGTGTACGGCTACCGCGTGGTGGTCAACGCCTCGACCCGCGACAAGGACATGGCCTGGATGCAGGCCCACACCGAAGGTTTCGACGTCACCCTGAACGAGCGCGCGGACCTCGCGATGCTCGCCGTACAGGGCCCGAACGCCCGCGAGAAGACCGCCGAACTGGTCACCCCCTCGCGTGCCGCGCTGATCCGCGAGCTCAAGCCCTTCCAGGGCAAGGCCGATGGTGACTGGTTCATCGCCCGTACCGGCTACACCGGTGAGGACGGCCTGGAAATCATGCTGCCGGCCGTCGAGGCGCAAGGCTTCCTCAACGACCTGGTTGGCGCCGGTATTTCCCCGGCAGGCCTGGGCGCGCGCGATACCCTGCGTCTGGAGGCCGGGATGAACCTCTACGGCCAGGACATGGACGAAGACGTCACCCCGCTGGCCGCCAACATGGCCTGGACCATCGCCTGGGAGCCCGAAGGCCGCGACTTCATCGGCCGCAAGGCCCTGGAAGCGCAGAAGGCCGCCGGCGATGCGCCGAAGCTGGTCGGCCTGGTGCTGGAAGAGCGTGGCGTGCTGCGCGCCCACCAGGTGGTCCGCGTCGCCGGTGTCGGCGAAGGCGAGATCACCAGCGGCAGCTTCTCCCCGACGCTTGGCAAGTCCATCGCCCTGGCGCGCGTGCCAGCGGGCACCGGCGATCGCGCCGAGGTGGAGATCCGTGGTAAGTGGTACCCGGTTCGCGTCGTTCAGCCGAATTTCGTGCGTCATGGCAAAGCCCTGATCTAAATTGCATGAACTAACTTGCATGGTGTGGCATCGCCGCCCGTCGCCTACGTCCTCGAGGAAAACAAGATGAGCAATATCCCCGCCGACCTGCGTTATGCCGCCAGCCATGAGTGGGCGCGCCTGGAAGCCGACGGTACCGTCACCGTGGGTATCTCCGACCATGCCCAGGAAGCCCTGGGTGACGTGGTCTTCGTCGAACTGCCGGAAGTGGGCAAGACCCTCGCCGCCGGCCAGGAAGCCGGTGTGGTCGAGTCGGTGAAGGCCGCCTCGGACATCTACGCCCCGGTGGGCGGTGAAGTCATCGCCGTCAACGACGTGCTGGCCGACACCCCCGAGGAAGTGAACAACGACCCCTACGGCTCCTGGTTCTTCAAGCTCAAGCCGAGCAACCCGGCGGAGCTGGAGAAGCTGCTCGACGCCGCCGGCTATCGCGCTTCCTGCGACGCCAACGCGTAAGACACCGCTGTATACACAGGCCTCGACTCGTCGGGGCCTGTTCTTTTTACGGAGCGACCTTTCGAGACCGTGGCCATGTCGAACACCCCTTCGCTTTCCCAGCTGCACCAGCCTGATGCCTTCCTCGCCCGTCACCTGGGCCCCGACGCCGCCGAACAACAGGCGATGCTCGACACCCTGGGGCTCAAGAATCGCGACGATCTGATCGTGCAGACGGTGCCGCCGGCCATCCGCCTGAACCGGCCGCTGGACCTGCCCGTCGCCCTCGACGAGCAGGGCGCACTGGCGAAGCTGAAGGGCTACGCGCAGAAGAACGAGCTATGGACCAGCCTGATCGGCACCGGCTACTACGGCACCCTGACGCCGACCGTCATCCTGCGCAACGTGCTGGAGAACCCGGGCTGGTACACCGCCTACACGCCCTACCAGCCGGAGATCGCCCAGGGCCGTCTCGAGTCCCTGCTGAACTTCCAGCAGATGACCATCGACCTCACCGGACTCGATCTCGCCAGCGCCTCGCTGCTCGACGAAGCCACCGCCGCTGCCGAAGCCATGGCCCTGGCCAAGCGCGTGGCCAAGGCCAAGAGCAACCTGTTCTTCGTCGATGCGCATTGCCATCCGCAGACCATCTCCGTGGTGCAGACCCGCGCCGAAGCCTTCGGCTTCGACGTGGTGGTCGACGAGGTGGACAACCTTGGCCAGCACCAGGTGTTCGGCGCGCTGCTGCAATACCCGGATACCCGTGGCGAGGTGCGTGATCTGCGCCCGCTGATCGACGCGCTGCACGCCCAGCAGGCCATTGCCTGCGTCGCCAGCGACCTGCTCGCGCTGCTGCTGCTCACTCCGCCGGGCGAACTGGGCGCCGACGTGGTCCTGGGCAGCGCCCAGCGCTTCGGCGTGCCGATGGGCTACGGCGGCCCGCACGCAGCCTTCTTCGCCTGCCGCGACGACTACAAGCGCGCCATGCCAGGGCGCATCATCGGCGTGTCCAAGGACGCCCGTGGCAATACCGCGCTGCGCATGGCGCTGCAGACCCGCGAACAGCACATCCGCCGCGAGAAGGCCAACTCCAACGTCTGCACCTCGCAGGTACTGCTGGCCAACATCGCCAGCCTGTACGCCGTGTATCACGGCCCGCAGGGCCTCAAGCGCATCGCCCAGCGCGTGCACCGCCTGACTTGCGTGCTGGCCGCCGGCCTCACCGCCAAGGGGCTCAAGCCGGTCAACCAGCATTTCTTCGACACCCTGACCCTGGATGTCGGCGCGCAGCAACAGGTCATCGTCGAGCGTGCCCGTGCCGCCCGCGTCAACCTGCGTATTGTCGGTGAAGACCGCCTGGGCGTGAGCCTGGACGAAACCACCAGCGCCGAGACCCTCGCCACGCTGTTCGACATCCTGCTGGGTGCCGGCCACGGCCTGGACGTCGCCCAGCTCGATGCCGGCAAGATCGCCGACGGCGTCCCTGCCGCCCTGCAGCGCAGCAGCGGCTACCTGAGCCACCCGGTGTTCAACCGCCACCACAGCGAAACCGAGATGCTGCGCTACCTGCGCCAGCTCGAAGGCAAGGACCTGGCGCTGAACCAGTCGATGATCCCGCTGGGCTCCTGCACCATGAAGCTCAACGCCACCAGCGAGATGATCCCGATCACCTGGCCGGAATTCGCCACCCTGCACCCCTTTGTCCCGCGCGAGCAGGCCGAAGGCTACCGGTTGATGATCGAGGAGCTGGAAAGCTGGCTCTGCGCGATCACCGGTTTTGACGCCATCTGCATGCAGCCCAACTCCGGCGCCCAGGGCGAGTACGCCGGCCTGCTGGCGATCCGCAAGTACCACGAGAGCCGTGGCGATGCGCACCGCAACATCTGCCTGATCCCGTCCTCAGCCCACGGCACCAACCCGGCTTCGGCGATCATGGCGAGCATGCGCGTGGTCATCGTCGAGTGCGACAAGGGCGGCAACGTCGACATGGAGGACTTGAAGCGCAAGGCGGCGGAAGCCGGCGAGCAGCTGTCCTGCCTGATGATTACCTACCCGTCCACCCACGGCGTCTATGAGGAAGGCATTCGCGAGATCTGCGAGGTCATCCACGGCCATGGCGGCCAGGTCTACATGGACGGCGCCAACCTCAACGCCCAGGTTGGCCTGGCGCGCCCGGCGGACATCGGCGCCGACGTGTCGCACATGAACCTGCACAAGACCTTCTGCATCCCCCACGGTGGTGGCGGCCCGGGCATGGGCCCGATCGGCGTGAAGAAGCACCTGGCGCCCTTCGTCGCCAACCACCCGGTGATCCGCATCGAAGGCCCGAACCCGCTGAACGGCGCGGTGAGCGCCGCGCCCTGGGGTAGCGCGAGCATCCTGCCGATCAGCTGGATGTACATCGCCATGATGGGCCCGCAACTGGCCGACGCCACCGAGGTGGCGATCCTCAACGCCAACTACCTGGCCCAGCAGCTCGATGGCGCCTTCCCGGTGCTCTACCGCGGGCGCAACGAGCGTGTCGCCCACGAGTGCATCCTCGACCTGCGTCCGCTCAAGGCGCAGACCGGGATCAGCGAGGAAGACGTGGCCAAGCGCCTGATGGACTACGGTTTCCACGCGCCGACCATGTCCTTCCCGGTGCCCGGCACGCTGATGGTCGAGCCCACCGAGAGCGAGTCCAAGCACGAGCTGGATCGCTTTATCGAGGCGATGCTGTCGATCCGTGCGGAAATCGCCAAGGTCGAGACCGGTGAGTGGCCCGCCGAGGACAACCCGCTCAAGCGCGCGCCGCACACCCTGGCCGATGTCACCGGACTGTGGGATCGCCCCTACCAGATCGCCGAGGCAGTGACCCCGACCGAGCACACCCGGGCCTTCAAGTACTGGCCGGCGGTGAACCGCGTGGACAACGTTTACGGCGACCGCAACCTGTTCTGCGCCTGCGTGCCGGTGGACGACTACCGCGAGTGAGCGGTGCGTTGAACTGAAAGTTGAACTGAAAAAGCCGCCTTCGGGCGGCTTTTTTGTTTTTCGCCGGTGCGAGTTGGCTCGCGAACGGATTTCCTGGCGGCGCTGAAGCTGGGAGGGTTCGCGAGCAAGCTCGCTCCTACAGGTTCATTCCGGCGTAGGAGCGGAATGCCCGGTGTGGGAGCGGGCACCGTCCGCGATCGGCTTGGCGCGGCAGAGGGCTTCAGGGCTTGAGCTGCAAACGGCCGATCAGGCGGATCAGGAACACGAACAGCAGGATCATCAGCACATTGCTGAGCATGCCGATCAGGTTGTAGAGCGACTGGGGCAGCAGCGAATAGACCTCTATGCCGACCACGCTGAGCAGGCGGCTGAGCAGCCAGAAGCCTTCACTGACGATCAGCAGGATCAGGGTGATCTTCAACGGCTGGATGGGATCGTTCATGGGACACTCCGTGTCGAATCGGGAGTGTCAGTAGATCACAAGGGCGGTTGCGTGGGGCATCCGCCGGTGTGGCCCGTGACACGCGCCACGGGCCACGCCGGTGGGTGTCACTGGGCGGGTGCGTCATCGGGGCGGGTCAGGATGGCGTTGGCCAGCTCCATGTCGCTGCGACTCTGCAGGGTCGCGTCGTCGCTGCGCAGCCGGGTGAGGGCGGCTTCCAGGTAGGGGCCGCGAATGGCGCCGTCGCTGGCTACGAAGGCGCTCGCGTCGTCCTGGGCGGCGACGATCAGCTTGTCGTGCTTGAAGGTCAGATAGGTCGACGCGGTGGTGGCGCCGGACGAGATCACGTCGCGCCAGAAGTCGCCGTCGGCCATGGCCGAGGCAACGGGCAGGGCGATCAGGGCAAAGGCAGTGGCCAGTTTCGCGGTACGCATCGGTTACACCTCCGGAAGGTCCGTGTACAGGTGAGAGGCGTGGCGGCTGGCTGGAGTTCCAACTTTCCGGCAGCGATGTGCGCGAGCGGTCGTCGCGCACATCGGCCTTGCTCAATGCTGGGCGGCAAGGATCGCCGAGGCCAGCTCGGCGTCGCTGGCTTGCGCCAGGCCCGGGTCGGCGCTGCGCATCTGCTGCAGCGTGGCTTCCAGGTAGGGGCCGCGGATGGCGCCATCGGTGGCAATGAAACTGGCAGCGTCGTCCTGGGCCGGACCGATCAGCTTGTGATCGTCACGGCTGGTCAGGTAGCTCGAGGCGGTGGTGGCGCCGGAGGTCAGGACTCCGCGCCAGAAACTGCGATCTTCGGCCATGGCGGAGGCAAGGGGGAGCAGGGTGAGGGCTACGACAACAGAGGCAGAACGGCGACGCATGATGTTTCCTTGAGTGATTTTGCGCCTCTCAGAGCGTCGGAAAACTCCGCGGTTCCTTCCTGTCGTCGGAAATGTCTGTCGTCGGAAATGCCTGTCGTTGGAGAGGTCACTCCCGCTTGAGCGCTGGATCGTCTGGATTCTGTTGCTCCAGCTCTGCCGTGAACTGCTGCACCTTCTGGAACTGCCCGGCCTCGCGCAGGTAGTCGATCAGCACCAGGCGCGCGGATCGGTTGGCCGGGTGCTTCTGCAGCAGGGTTTCCAGCTCGTGGCAGGCGCCGTCGACATCGCCGCCGTCATGCAGGGCGACTGCCAGCACGAAGCGGAACTGGTCATCATCCGGGGCCAGCCGCACAGCCTCGCGCAGCTCCTTCAGGGCCTGGGCGTGCTGGCCCTGGCGCACCAGGGCCAGGCCGTTGACGTGGTGCAGCAGGCCCGACGTGGGCTGCCGGCGCAGGCCGTCAGTGAGCACCTGGCGGGCCTCGGCGTCGCGGCCGTTGGCCTCCAGCCACTGGAACAGCGTGACACGCGCCGGCAGGTATTCTTCGTTGCGCGCCAGCGCGGCACGCAGGGCTGGCTCGACCTGTTCCGAGCGACCGCTGCGCTCGTAAAGCATGGCGAGGTTGAAGTTGGCCTCGGCGCGCTCGGCGAGGTCGTTCTGGATCGTTTCGTATTCCTTCAGGCCGTTGTTCAGCTCGGGCCCGATACCGGCCAGCAGTTGCGGTGGCAGTTGCGCCAGTTGCCAGGCAGCGGCGCTGCGCACGGCGCGGATCGGATCGGCGAGCAGCGGCGCGAGCAGCAGCACTTGCTGCTGCGGCGCAGCCAGCGCGGGCAGAGCCTGGATGGCGCTGTGGCGGACCTGCGGATCGGTGTCCTTCAGACCCAGTGCAACCAGCTCCGCCGAACGCGGGCTGGGGTAGCTGGGCAGCTCGGCGAGCAGGGTGGCGCGACGGATCGACGGCAGGTTTGCGTCGGCGAGCAGCAGGTGCAGGGCGCGCGAGGCGCCTGGCTTGCCATTACGCGCCTTCCACAGGGTGTCGTCGTAGCGTGGCGGCGGGTTGCTGGAGGCATTCGGTTTGGCTGGTATTTCGCTGGCGAACCACTCGCGGAATGCCGAGCCGAGCTGCTTCGCCGGCATGTCGCGGTGACAGGCCTGGCAGGCATCCGGGGCGCCGATGCGGCGGGCGTGCTGCGGATTGGGCAGGGTGAAGCCGTGGTCGTGGCGGTAGTCGTTGACCATGTAGTAACGCCCCGGCATGTGGCACGACGTGCATTGCGCACCCGGCGTGCCGGGTTGGTGATGGGTGTGCTCGGGGGAGTCGTAGTTCTTCGCCTGCAAACCCTTGCCGTCGATCTGCGGGCGCACCGGCTTGCCGGCGGTGTTGTGGCATTGCAGGCAGACACCGTTGCCCGGTGCCTTCAGCTCGCCGCTGTGCGGATTGTGGCAATCGGTGCACTGCACGCCCTTGGCGAACATCTTGCTCTGGGTGAAGGAACCCCACTCGAAGACTTCGTCCTTGATCTTGCCGTCGATCTCGTAGAGTTCGCGGGTCAGGGTGCTGGGCAGGTAGTCGTCCATGAACCGGTGCTGGTTCTGGTAGCCGTCACCCAGCGGCGCGCGACGGGCGTGGCAGCGTGCGCAGGTCTCGACGATGGTGCTCTGGCTGGCGTTCTGCAGCGGCACATCGAAGCCCTTGGCGGTGTTGCGATCGGGTTTCTGCGCCCACTCCAGGTGCTTCGATGCGGGCCCGTGACAGGCCTGGCAGCCGACGCCGAGGCTGTTCCAGTGGCTGGCGAAGCTGTCGCTCTTCGCATCGTAGTTACGCTTGAAGCCGGTGGTGTGGCACTCGATGCACATGAAGTTGGCGTTCTGCGCGGGGCGGGTCCAGTGCAGTTCGTCCCTGAAGTCGATGCGCTGCCCGGGCATCAGCTGGAACCACTGGTGCTTGCGGCTATCCCAGGCGACGCCGAGGGCCTGCAGGCGGCCGCCGGGCCGGCCTTGTTCGTCGGGAAAGTCCAGCAGGTATTGCTGCAGCGGTTCGAAGCCGAAGGTGTAGGCGACCTTGAAGTCCGCCGGCTTGCCGTCGGCACCAGGGGTATTGACCCAGTACTCGTCGCCCTTGCGGAAGAAGCGGGTGGTCTCGGTGTCGCCCTTGAAGGTGACATCGGCGAAGTCGCCCAGCACGTTGCCTTCGCTCGCCGGCTTCATCGCCTGCTGGTGATGGGAGCCCTGCCAGTCCTTGAGTTGCGCCGGGTGGCAGCCGGCGCAGGTGGATTCGTCGACCAGTTGCGCGGGCTGCACCGCCGGGGGCGTTGCAGAAGCCTTGGGTGCGCTGGTGGTGATCGGTGGATGGCCGCTGGGCAGCTGGATGCCGCTGTCCTGCTCGACCCAGATCCAGGCCCCGATGGTGGCCAGAAGCAATATCCCGGCGATGGCCGCGAGCCAGGCGCGACGATAACCGTTGGGCTGCACGGCGGCGGGGGCGGCGGGGCGGGGCTTCTTGGTCTTGTGGGGCATGGACATCCATTGTTCCGCGGCGACTCCGTGGGTAACGGAGCTTCCGTGAGCGGGCTGGGACTGTCAACGTGGGCCGGGGCCTTCCTCGGGAACCGGCCCGCCACGGCATGCGCCTCAGGGTTGGCGAATCTCGGCGACCCGGGCGCTGTCGACCTTCACCTCGGGGTTGCCGAACTGTGCGCTGAGGTAGTTCACCAGCGTGGCGATCTGTTCGTCGTTCAGCGTCCCGGCGAAACCGGGCATGAACACATCGTCGTCGCCCACCTTGCGGTGCACGCCGCCGAGTACGACCTGCACCAGGTTGTCCGGCTGCAGCGCGCCGACCGCAGTGTTCTTCAGCAGCATCGGGTAGTAGCCGTCCTTCACCCCCTCACCGGTCCAGGAGTGGCAGCTGGCGCAGTTGCCCAGGTAGAGGCGGGCGCCGTCGTCGTGCTTCTGCGCGGCGAAGTCCTGGCCGCGCAGAGTCACCACGTCATCCGCCGGCTCACCCCAGGCGAAGCGTGCCTTGCGCTCGCCATCGCTGACCGCCGGGACGCTGCGCAGGTAGCTGGCGATGGCCTGCAGGTCGGTATCGGTCATGTACTGGAAGCTGTGCTGCACCGCTTCGGCCATCGGCCCGGCGGCCTGTGCCTTGCCGGGCACGCGGCCGGTCTTGAGGTACTGGACGATCTCCGCGTCGCTCCAGCCGCCGATACCGCTGTGGGTGTCGGGAGTGATGTTGAAGGCGTACCAGCCGCCCAGCGCGGCGCCGGAGAGGAAGCCGGTGCTGCGTTCGTCCATGGCCTTCTCCTGGAACGCCATGCCGCGCGGGGTGTGGCAGGTGCCGCAGTGCGCCAGGCCCTGGACCAGATAGGCGCCACGGTTCCAGGTCGCGCTCTGCTTCGGCTTGTTCTGGTAGACCGCGTCGTTGTGGAACAGCAGGTTCCAGATCGCCAGCGGCCAGCGCATGTCCAGCGGCCAGGCGATGTCGGAATCCTGGTTGGGCTGCGCCACGGCCTGCACGCCGCCTTCGAGGAACCAGGCGTAGAGCGCCTGCATGTCTTCGTCGGTGATCTTTGCGTAGGCGGTGTAGGGCATCGCCGGATAGAGCCGGGTGCCGCCCTTGGCCACGCCTTCGCGCACGGCACGGGCGAAGTCGTCGTAGCTGTAGCTGCCAATGCCGGTCTTCGGATCGGGGGTGATGTTGGTGGAATACACTGCGCCCAGCGGCGTGGCCAGTGGCAGGCCGCCAGCGAAGGGCTTGCCGCCCGGCGAGGTGTGGCACGCTGCGCAGTCGCCGGCGCGGGCCAGATATTCGCCACGTTGCAGCAGCTCCGCCGGGGCCGGGTCGAGCGCCTTGGCAGCGTAGGTGGCCAATGGCGTGGCCAGCAGGACGAGGAGCAGAAGGCGTTTCATGCCTTGGCCTCCCGCTTCAGGTGCTCGGCCAGGCGCAAGGCCAGGGCGGCGATGGTCAGGGTGCAGTTCACCGAGCCGACGGTGGGCATCACGCCGCTGCTGGCGATGAACAGGTTGGGGTGGTCGTGCGCCCGGCATTGGGCGTCCACCACCGAATCTTTCGGGTCGGCGCCCATCAGCACGGTGCCGGTGATGTGGTTGTTGTTGGCGAAGCTGTCGTCGAACTTCACCTCCTCGCCACCCAGCAGTTTCGCCGCATGGGCGTAAACCTCGCGGGTGTGGACCGCGCTCTTGCGCACGTAGTCGTCCATCGCGTAGGTGAATTCGGGCTTGGGGATACCCGCCGCGTCGCGCTCGGTGGCGCTGGGTACGATGCGGTTCTCCGGGTGCGGAAGGATTTCGTGAAAGCTGTCGAAGCGCACGAAACGCGCGGCGCGGTCGCGGATCTTCGCCTCCAGGTCGTGGCCCAGCAGCAGTGGTCCGTGGCGGATCAGCTCGGCGGCCACCTGGTCGGTGCGCGAGAGGTTGGACAGGTGGATCTTCTTCGAGGCGTATTCGCTGCGGAAGGCGCCGTCGCGGAAGCCCACCATCGAGGTCATTTCCTGCGGCCCGCGGCCCGGCCAGAGCTTCTCGTCGGCATAGAACTGCACGGCGGTGCCGGGGTGGTCCATGAGGTTGCGGCCGACCATGTCCGAACTGTTGCCGACCTCGGACATCAGCATCAGCTTGGGCGTCTCGATGCCATTGGCGGCGAGGATGAAGGTGTCGCCCTCGACGCGCACTTCGTTGCCCTGCGGGTCCTTGTACAGCGCTGCGACTATCTTGCCGCCGTCGCCCTTCTCCAGTTTGAACACCACGGCGTTGTCGATCAGCCGCGCGCCGGCGGCCTCTGCCTTGTCGACGTGGACGATGCCGTTGTACATGGCGCCAATCGGGCAGATCGGCATGCAGTTGTTGTTGCCGCAGCAGGTCGGCCGGCCGTCGTAGGGGCGGCTGTTGCGCGCCACCGGCTCGGTGACCACGCGATAGCCGTTGGCGTTGAGCAGGGTCTTGATGCGCTGCTCGTTCCACGACAGCGGCAACGGCGGCATCGGGTAAGACTGGCTGCGCGGCGAGTCGAGTTCCTCGTCGCCAGGGCCCCAGACCCCCAGTTCTTCCTCGGCGCGCTGGTACCAGGGCTCCAGTTCGGCGTACTCGATGGGCCAATCGCGGCCTACGCCGTAGAGGCTGAGCAGCTTGAAATCGTTGGGCAGGAAACGCCAGGCCGAGGCCGCCCAGTGCCAGGTGGTGCCGCCCACGGCGCGGATGTACTGCACGTCGTAGGGGTGTTCGCCCTTCTGGATCAGGTAGTGGTTGTCCGGCTTGAACTGCGGGTGGGGGGCGTACGGGCTGGACGGGTAGGGTGCCTGGTTGTCGGACTTGTCCGCCTGGTTGCGGAAGCGCTCGACGATCTCCCAGCGACCCATGCGCGGGCCTGCCTCGAGGATCAGCACGTCCTTGCCGGCCAGCGCCAACTGGTGTGCGACCAGTGCGCCGGCGACGCCGGAGCCCACCACCACGAAATCCGCGCGTTGCGTATCGGCCATGCTCAGGCCCCCCGCTCGGTCGGTTGCGCCGCCCAGAAGCCGGGCTTGTTCGGGCAATAGCTGCGGATCACCAGGACGTCATCCACGGCGCGGAACATCAGCGCCTGCTCGTAGGTGACCACCGTCGCACCGCTGTCATCGCCGATCTGGCCCAGGTACCAGCCGCCGAGGATCTGCCGGGCCAGCCACTGCTGGCGCTCGTTCCAGGTATCCGGCGCGTCGCCCAGGCGGTCCAGCAGCTCCGTGAGACTCTGCCGCAGTGCCGTGTCACGCTGGGCCAGGACGCCGAACAGGCGTAAACCGATGCGCGGGTCGAGGTTGCTGCGGCCGGTGAGGCGCTGGGACAGGGTCATGAACTCGTCCAGCTCCGTCGCCGCCTGGGGTGTCAGTGCGGCCCAGGTGCGCGCGGCGGGGCTGAGCAGCACGCCGCCCGCCGCGGCGCTGGCGCAGGCCACCGCCAGCAGGCGGCGGCGCGAAAGGGGAAAGGCGGGCAGTGGTGCCTCGGACATGACAACCTCTCTTGCAACAGGCGAACGGTTGGGAAGCGCGGTCTCTCGCCGCTTGCTTCGTGACGCTGGGTGCTGCCTTTGGCCGCGTCGCCGGTCCGTCGGTCGGACTGGCGATAGCGTGCCCAGGCCCTTAGTATTGCCGCTTGTTCAGATTCTGCCGGGCGATTCGCTCTGCCGGCGGCCCACTCCGGAGCCGCGCCGCAGAGCCTCACCGACCGGCTTTTGGGTGAAACCTTCGCGATGAAACAGTACCTCGACCTCATGCGCCACGTGCGCGAACATGGCACCTTCAAGAGCGATCGCACCGGCACCGGCACCTACAGTGTGTTCGGCCACCAGATGCGTTTCGACCTCGCCGAAGGCTTCCCGCTGGTGACCACCAAGAAGTGCCACCTCAAATCGATCGTCCATGAGCTGCTGTGGTTCCTCAAAGGTTCGACCAACATCGCCTACCTGAAGGAAAACGGCGTCTCGATCTGGGACGAATGGGCCGACGAGAACGGCGACCTGGGCCCGGTCTACGGCTACCAGTGGCGCTCCTGGCCGGCGCCGGACGGCCGCCAAATCGACCAGATCGCCAACCTGATGCAGATGCTGAAGAGCAACCCGGACTCGCGCCGGCTGATCGTCTCCGCGTGGAACCCCGCGCTGATCGACGAGATGGCCCTGCCACCCTGCCATGCGCTGTTCCAGTTCTATGTGGCCGACGGCAAGCTCAGCTGCCAGCTGTACCAGCGCTCGGCCGACATCTTCCTCGGCGTGCCCTTCAACATCGCCAGCTATGCGCTGCTGACCCTGATGGTCGCGCAGATTGCCGGGTTCGCGCCGGGCGAGTTCATCTGGACCGGCGGCGACTGCCACCTGTACGCCAACCATCTGGAGCAGACCGACCTGCAGCTGACCCGCCAGCCGCTGCCGCTGCCCACCATGAAGATCAACCCCGAGGTGAAGGACCTGTTCGACTTCCGCTTCGAGGACTTCGAACTGGTCGGCTATGAAGCCCACCCACACATCAAGGCGCCGGTCGCTGTCTGAACCGCGACAGGCTCCCTTGCAAAGGCCGGCGCAATGCCGGCCTTTGCGTTTCTGCGCCGAGGCCCCCGGCAAACGGGGATGGCGTTCGAGTGGCGCCATACCTGCGCGCCCTTCACTGACAGCTATCGCTGCGCACCCCCATGGCAAACGTGCGCCAGTCAGTCATTTGGCAAATATAAGTTTCGCCTAGCGGTACTAGGTTTCATAAAGGTGCGGCGCATTGCTATGCTCCGCGTGCAGGCCGCTGAACAGTGGCCTACGGATTTTCCGCAGTACAACGACAAGACCGGGGACCGTCATGCAGCCTTTCAGCTTTGCCACCACCGCGCAGATTCTCTGCGAGAGTGGTTCCGCCGCCCGCCTGGGTGAACTCTGCCGCGAACGCGGCGCCCAGCGCGTACTCATCGTCACCGACCCCGGGATCACCCGCCTGAACATGCTCGACGGCGTGCTGCCCGGCTTCGCCGAGGCCGGCGTGGCGGTTGAAGTCTTTGACCAGGTAGTGGCGGACCCGCCGGAAAGCGTGGTGCTGCAAGCCACCGACCAGGCGCGGCGGATGGCCGCGCAACTGGTGATCGGCTTCGGCGGCGGCAGCTCGATGGACGTCGCCAAGCTGGTTGCGCTGCTGGCGCACCCGCTGGCCGCCCAGGGGCTCAAGGATATCTTCGGCGTCGGCAATGCCCGCGGCCCGCGCCTGCCGCTGCTGCAGGTGCCGACCACCGCCGGGACCGGCTCGGAAGTCACGCCGATCGCCATCGTCACCACCGGCGAGACCACCAAGATGGGCGTGGTCAGCCCGCACCTGTTGCCGGACCTGGCCATGCTCGATGCCGACCTTACCCTCGGCCTGCCGCCGGCTGTCACCGCGGCTACCGGCATCGACGCGATGGTCCACGCCATCGAGGCGTACACCAGCAAGCTGAAGAAGAATCCGCTGTCCGACCTGCTCGCCCGCGAAGCGCTGCGCCTGCTGGCGCTGAACCTCGACGAAGCCGTGCACAACGGCGGTAACCGCGAGGCTCGCCAGGCCATGCTGCTGGGTGCCTGCCTGGCCGGGCAGGCCTTCGCCAATGCCCCGGTGGCCGCCGTCCACGCGCTGGCCTACCCGCTCGGCGGGCACTTCCACATTCCCCATGGCCTGAGCAATGCGCTGGTGCTGCCGGAGGTGATCCGCTTCAACGCACCGAACGCCGGCGCTCTCTACGCCGAACTGGCGCCGTTGTTGCTGGGCCAGCGCCTGCGCAGTGACGCCGACCGCACCGAGCAGTTCATCGCCGAACTGGCCGATCTCAGCCCGCGCAGTGGCCTGCCTTCGCGCCTGCGCGATGCCGGCGTCCCGCAGGACAGCCTGCCGCGCCTGGCCGCTGACGCGATGCTGCAACAGCGCCTGCTGGTGAATAATCCCCGCGAAGTCAGCGAGAGCGATGCGCTGGCCATCTACCGAGCCGCCTTCTGAGAACCCCATGAGCGAACAGCATCCCAGCCGCGCCGACTACGCGCACTTCCAGCCGATTACCACGCGCTGGCACGACAACGATATCTACGGCCACGTGAACAACGTGACCTACTACGGCTTCTTCGACACGGCGGTGAACACTTACCTGATCGAGCGTGGCGGCCTGGATATCCACAACGGCGACGTGGTGGGCTTCGTGGTCAGCTCCAGCTGTGATTATTTCGCGCCGGTGGCCTTCCCCGAGCGCATTGAGGTCGGCCTGCGGGTCGGCAAGCTGGGTAACAGTTCGGTGCAATACGAGCTGGCGATCTTCCGCGAAGGCGAGGAACTGGCCTGCGCGGCAGGCAAGTTCGTGCACGTGTTCGTTGATCGCGCGAGCAACCGCCCGGTGTCGATTCCTCCTGCGTTGCGCGAGGCGATGGAGACTCTGGAGCGCGTCTGAACTGTTCTTCGTAGGAGCGTCACCAGCCCATTGGATAATGCTCGATCCGGCACGGCCGGCTGTGGCCGTCGCCCTTGCAGATGCCGTCCAGGTACTGGTAGCGCATCCACACTCGTTGCCCGGGCGTCGGCCAATGCTGGCGAGGAATCCGGCTCTGCCAGTCGGCGCTTTCCGGCTCGAAGGCGATCAACGCGCCGCGGTCCGGGCAATCCGTGCCGGCGGCCCGTGGCTTGACCGACTCCACGCGGCCTTCCAGGCCACGCACGGGCAATTTGAGGGGTCCAATAATCTCCACTTCCATCTGGCAGACCTGCCAGTCTCCGGCGTGCGCGGTCTGCACGGCGCCAAGCGACAGCAGCAGACCGGCGGCAGCAAGCGCTTTCACGAATGACTCCTTGTGGCCAGTGATCCCTTCCCGACAAGCCTATACGAGCGTGGCGGGATAATACGGGGGCTTGTCCCGGGTGGTCCGTCAGGCCTATGCTGGCCGCCGGTCGGCAGTTCACCCAGGCGTCGCCGCCTCCGTATGGAGAGCGCTAAACCTGCCGCGCGGTTCCCCGCATCTTTGACGATCCGACACACTTTCCCAGTGCCGCATCGGAATACGGCGACCCCCGATTACCTCCTGCGCGAGGTCTAGG
>NZ_JAOCBT010000032.1:0-59361 GCF_029840045.1 Pseudomonas sp. GD03903
CTGCAAGAGCAAAGCTGCGGCAACATGATTTGTAGGAGCGGACTCCGTCCGCGATAGGTGCGAATCGCGCCGAAAGTCATCGCGGACAAAGTCCGCTCCTACGTGAAAGTTCTGCGCTCAGGTCGGCCCCACCCTAACCCTCTCCCGGAGGGAGAGGGGACCGTCCTGAGCGCCCTGATCGCGCCGCGCTATCCGGCTGGCTCCGGAATCGATCCGGTGCGAACAGGATTTCCCGGCGATTTCGGCGTTGGGCCGGTTCGCGAGCAAGCTCGCTTCTGCAAGAGCAAAGCTGCGGCAACAAGATTTGTAGGAGCGGACTCCGTCCGCGATAGGTTCGAATCGCGCCGAAAGTCATCGCGGACAAAGTCCGCTCCTACGTGAAAGCTCTGCGCTCAGGTCGGCCCTCTCCCGGGGAGAGGGAACCGTTAGGTGCAGGATGAAACCTCAGTGTCAGCCGGCTCGGGCTGCCCCCTCTCCCTGAGGAGCGGGGCGCGCAGCCAGGGCTGGGGTGAGGGGGATGTATTGGTACGGCCCCGAGGAAAAAACAGTTGCTCCTACGTAAATCCTCGGGCCCTCGAGTTGGCCGTCAGCCCTTCAGGCTCTTCAGCGGATAGATGTCATACCGGCTGGACTTGCCTTCCAGGCTGTAGCTGGGCTTCTGCCCCTCGATGATCGGCGCCTTGCGCGGGCGCTTCACCACCACTCGGTGGCTGGCCAGCTTCAGCGCCGCTTCCAGCAGCGCCGGTGCATCCAGGTCGTCGCCGACCAGCGGGCGGAACAGGCGCATTTCCTTCTTCACCAGCGCGCTCTTGTCGCGGTGGGGGAACATCGGGTCGAGATAGATCACCTGTGGCGCCTCCCCCTCCCACGCGGCCATGCGCTCGATGGCGTTGCCCCGCAGCAGGCGCATGCGCGCGACGATGGCGCCCACCTCGAAATCCCCCGCCGCGCGAGCCAGGCCGTCTTCCAGCAACGCGGCAATGATCGGCTGACGTTCGCTCAGGTGCATCTCGCAACCCAGGGTCGCCAGCACGAAGGCGTCCTTGCCCAGGCCGGCGGTGGCGTCCAGCACATGCGGGCGCACGCCCTGCTGGATACCCACGGCCTTGGCGATCATCTGCCCGGCGCCGCCGCCGAACTGCCGGCGGTGCGCCGTGGCTCCCTCGAGGAAGTCCACCCGCACCGGGCCAGGCGAATCCGGCCCCAGTTGCAGCAGTTGCAGGCCGTCATCCCCCAGTTGCACGGCGAAGTCCGCATCACCCTCGCCCATCGGCAGCCCGAGCCGCTGCGCCCACTGCTCGGCGGCAGCCTGCCAGGCAGGCGCCAGCGCCTGGACGACGATGCGCGGCGGGGTGAGTACTTCGGTCATGACGGGGCGATCCTGGGAAAAACCGCAATTCTATCGCAGCGCGCGACCCGCTGGCTCAACGGCAGATCTGCCAGCCGCCCAGGTCGAGATGGAAATGATCATGGTGGGCGCGGTTGTAATCCGGGCCGAGCACACCGTCGAAATTGCCACACGCGCCATCGCGCACGGCACGCAGGAAGCGCGCGGCATCGCCGTGTCCGTTCCAGTCCTCGGCCACCACGATGCGTCGGCCATCGGCGAGGCGGAAGGCGGCGATGTCCAGCGCATTGGCGCTGGCATGCTGGCTGCGCCGGGCATCGGCGCGGCCGTAGATGTTGCGGCAGGCAAAGCTGCCCAGGTGCTCGACTCCAGCCACCGGCTGGCCATAGATCTCCCGCGCGACCGGCTGCAGCGAGTGGCGCTCGAACAGTGCGAAGCTCACCGCCAGCGGGCAACTGGCGAGAAAGCTGCTGCTCAACTTCACCTGCGCGCCCTGCACCCGCCAGACGTTGTGCAACGGGCAGCCGGCGACCGGCTCACTGTCGGCCATCGGCTGCGCCTTGAGATCGGAACTCTGCAATGCCAGGCGGCATAGGTCGACGTCGTCACGCAGGCGCCAGAGCTTGTAGCGGGTCAGCAGGTTGGGCTCATCGCGCACATCCAGCGGTGCCCAGGGATTCCAGCGAGCTGGCAGGCTCAACCACTGTTGCTGCACCGACAACGCAAACCCCGCGCAGGCGAGGACGAAAGCGAGCAGCCACCAGCGCAAGCCTCAGCCCCGGAACAGGCCGTTGATGCGGTCGAAGGGCATGGCGCCGTGCATGGGCTGCAGGTCGCCTTTCGCCAACGCTTCGGAAGCACCGAAGAAGGCGCCATAGGCCGCTCGCGCCAGGGTCGAACCGACGCTGACACGCTTCACGCCCAGCTCGGCCAACTCCTCCAGCCCCAGTTGCAGGGCCGGCGAGCCCACCAGCACGTTGACCGGGCGCGGCGCCACGGCGCTGACCACGGCGGCGATTTCCTCGCGGGTCTTCAGGCCCGGGGCATAGAGCACGTCGGCGCCCGCTTCGGCGAAGGCCACCAGGCGGCGGATGGTGTCGTCCAGGTCGACTCGGCCGTGCAGGAAGTTTTCCGCCCGCGCCGCCAGGGTGAAGGTAAAGGGCAAGTCACGGGCGGCTTGCACGGCAGCGGTGACGCGCTCCACGGCCAGTTCCAGCGGGTAGATCGGCGCATCGGCCCGGCCGGTGGCGTCTTCGATGGAGCCGCCGACCAGCCCGCAGGCGGCGGCAAGACGGATCGTTTCCGCACAGTGCTCCGGGGTATCGCCGTAACCGTTCTCCAGGTCGGCAGCGACCGGCAGCGGCGTCGCTTCGACTATCTCGCGCGCATTGGCCAACGCCTCGTCACGACTCACCGCGCCTTCGGCGTCACGCCGACCGAGGGCGAAGGCCAGCCCCGCACTGGTGGTGGCCAGGGCTTCGAAACCCAGGTGGGCGAGCATTTTTGCCGAGCCGGCATCCCAGGGGTTGGGCAGGACGAACAGGCCATCGCGCTGGTGTAGCGCGCGGAAGGCTTCGCCGCGTTGCTGTTGTGGGGTCATGGCCATCTCCTTGCCGAACGGGGAAGCAGCAGGTTAGCCCCCTCGCTCGCCCCACGCCACGCACAATTGCCCGCTCAGAGCAGCCCGAGCTGTTCCACTTCCGGTTTGTGCTCGAACAACGGCGGCAGTCCCGGCAGGCGCTCGCGCAGCAAGGCGTGGAAGCGCTGTGCCTGCTCGGCGGCGCAGTGGTTGTCCGGCGTGTGGAGGAACACGTAGGGCGTCAGGCCCTGCTCGATCCACTCGGCCACCTTGCCGATCCAGGGCGCGAGATGGGCGAGATTGGCGTCCAGGTCCGGCCCTCCGATGAAGCGCACTTGCGGGCTGTCGCTGAAGGCCGCCGGACGCACCGGCACCTTGGGTTTCTTCGACTGGGCATGGAGCACGGCAGGATCGTCGGACTGCACGGCGAACAGCGCCCGCGAGTCCAGGCAGATGCGCTCGACGCCACGGTCCAGCAACAGGCGGTTGAGCGCCCGTTCTTCGTCGCCCTTGGCGAAGAAGGCCGGATGCCGGACCTCCACCGCGATGCGCCGCGTGGAGAAAGCGTCCAGCCAGGCGGCCAGCTCGGCGAGGCGGTCCGGGCCGAAGCCGGCGGAAACCTGCAACCACAGCGGCGCGACGCGCTGGCCCAGCGGCGCCAGCAGGTCGAGGAAGTCCTGGGTGTTCTCCAACTGGCCGCGCAGATCGCCTTCATGACTGATGTCGCGCGGCAGCTTGGCGCAGAAGCGGAACGTCTCCGGCATGGTCTGCGCCCAGCGCACGAGGGTGTCGGCGCTGGGTCGGGCATAGAAGGTGGTGTTGCCTTCCACCGCGTTGAATACCTGGGAGTAGAAGCCCAGGGTGTCGCCGGCGCGCAGCTCGGGCGGGTAGAAAGTGCCGCGCCAGGCGGACTCGTTCCAGGAGGGGCAACCGAGGTAGTACGGCAGGCTCATGAAAAGTACGGCAGGGTCATGAATCAGGCGTAGAGGTCGAGACCGACGACTTCCTGGCCTTCGTACTGGCCCACCATGCTGGCGGTGCTGGTGTAGCTGGCGAGCGCCTGGGCCGCGCGGGAACTCAGCGGGCGCTGGTACTCGAGATTGTCGCGCAGGGTCGCCGGCACACCGTAGCTGCTGGCGCTGGAGGATTCCACGCGGCGGGTCTGGGCCTGCGATTCCAGGCCCTGGCTGGCCGAGGTCGACGCGGGCTGTTCGCGGCGGGTTTCGACGTCACGTTGCACTTCCCGATACGGAGTGACCGCAGTGCCCGTACGGGACCCGCGCTCCGGTGTCTGGGATAGGGAAGTGAAGCCGTCGATACGCATGGGAGAAACTCGGTGGGAATAAGCTCACTCTAGCGAGCGGGCGCGACTGCGGTCAATTGGCACAGGTCAGGCTTTCTTGGGTGTTGCCACGTTGTCGCGCAGGTACACCGGCTGGGCCTGCTCTGCGTCAACGGCATCGCCACGGGCCCAGGCGAATTCGGCCAGGGTCAGCAGGTCTTCGGCGTGTGGCAGCAGGCTCGCGTCACGGGCAGCAACCTTCACCGCCAGGCGCTCCTCGAAGCCCCAGCCGGTGCCGGAGCCGAACCACTCGCCCTGGGCGTCGCGCGGCAGCTCTACACGCTCGGGCGGCAACACCGCCTCGGCGCCGGCCAGGCGCATCTCGCCCTGCTCCACGCGGTAGCACCCCCAGTACACCTCGTCCATGCGCGCATCGATGGCCGCCGCTACCTGGCTGGCGCCATGCTCGCGGTAGGCACGCTGGGCCAGCACGGCCAGGTCGGAGATCGGCAGCACCGGCTTCTGCAGGGCGAACGCCAGGCCCTGGACGACGCCGATGGCGATGCGCACCCCGGTGAAGGCGCCGGGGCCGCGGCCGAAAGCGATGGCGTCGACGGCGGACAGCGCGATGCCGGCCTCGCCGAGGAGGTCCTGCACCATGGGCAGCAGGCGCTGGGCGTGCAGGCGCGGGATCACCTCATGGCGCACGAACCGGCGGCCGTCATGCAGCAGGGCGACGGAACAGGCTTCGGTCGAGGTATCCAGGGCCAACAGCGTGGGCATGGTGCTTTCCTTCAATGGCAAACAGCAGAAGCGATAAAAAACGGGCCGGCATTATAAACGCCAAAGGCCCGCGTGTGCGGGCCTTTGGCTGATACGGCGATGGATCAGTTCAGAGCGCCGAGCACCTTGGCGGTGATCTGCTCGACCGAACCGACACCCTCGACGCGGGTGTACTTCGGCGTGCCATCGGCAGCGGCGAGCTTCTGGTAGAAGTCGACCAGCGGCTTGGTCTGCGAGTGGTAGACCGACAGGCGGTGACGCACGGTGGCTTCCTTGTCGTCTTCGCGCTGGATCAGCTCTTCGCCGGTCTCGTCGTCCTTGCCTTCCACCTTCGGCGGATTGTGCTCGACGTGGTAGACGCGGCCCGAGGCCGGGTGAACGCGACGACCGGCGATGCGACCGACGATTTCCTCGTCGTCCACGGCGATCTCGACCACGTGGTCGATGGAAACGCCCGCTTCCTTCATGGCCTCGGCCTGGGGAATGGTGCGCGGGAAGCCGTCGAACAGGAAGCCCTTGGCGCAGTCCGGCTGCGCGATACGTTCCTTGACCAGGTTGATGATCAGGTCATCGGATACCAGGCCGCCGGCGTCCATCACGCTCTTGGCCTGCAGGCCGAGCTCGGTGCCAGCCTTGACCGCTGCACGCAGCATGTCGCCGGTGGAAATCTGCGGAATGCCGAACTTCTCAGTGATGAAGCGAGCCTGGGTACCTTTGCCGGCACCGGGCGCCCCGAGCAGAATCACACGCATCGATATGCTCCTTAATACTTGTTAAGCGAAATCACGGATCCGCCTCGTGGGGCCAATCTCATCATGCTTGGAATGGCGCAGAGGTGCGCCGAAAGGTTGCTCACGATACACAGCGGTCCCACACCACACAAGCCGGCCATGGGGACTGCGCACGCTGATCCCGGGCCATTTCCGCGCCCGGGATCAGCCATCAAATTAATCTCAATTGACGGCTCGGCAATTCACCTTTGGTGGGGGGTGAGCGAGCCTCAGCCGGTATTTCGCAGCCCTGCCGCAATACCGGCCACCGTCACCAGCATGGCTTGCTCCAGACCGCCGCAGGCATCGCCGGTACAGCGTCGCGAGCGTGCCAGCAGCTCGGCCTGGAGCAGGTGCAGCGGGTCCAGGTAGGTGTTGCGCACACCAATGGATTCGCGCGTCTCGGCGGCGTGGGCAAGCAGTTGCGATTGCCCGGTCAGGCCCAGCACCACGCGCACCGACTGCGACAATAGGTCGCGTAAATGCGCACCTAATGGTCGCAGTTCCGATTGCACCAGGCGCTCATCGTAGAGTTGGGCGATTTCCCGGTCGGCCTTGGCCAGAACCATCTCCAGCATGTCGATGCGCGTGGTGAAGAATGGCCACTCCTTGCGCATCCGCCCCAGCAGCGCCCCTTCGCCACGCTCGATGGCCTTGAACAGCGCATCCTCCCAGCCCAGCCAGGCCGGCAGCATCAGGCGCGTCTGGGTCCAGGCGAAGATCCAGGGGATCGCCCGCAGGCTTTCCACCCCGCCCTCGCGGCGCTTGGCCGGCCGACTGCCCAGCGGCAGGCGGCCCAGCTCCTGCTCCGGCGTGGCTTCGCGGAAGTATTCGACGAACTGCGGGTTCTCCCGCACCACTGCGCGGTAGGCGAGCACGCCATCGGCGGCGAGGCGGTCCATTTCCTCGCGCCAGGCGGACTCGGGAACCGGCGGCGGCTGCAGGGTGGCCTCCAGTACGGCGGCGAGGTAGAGGTTGAGGTTCTGTTCGGCGATGTCCGGCAGGCCGAACTTGAAGCGGATCATCTCGCCCTGTTCGGTGGTGCGGAAGCGCCCGGCCACCGAGCCCGGCGGCTGCGAGAGGATCGCCGCGTGAGCCGGGCCGCCGCCACGGCCGACGGTGCCACCGCGGCCATGGAACAGCAGCAGCTCGACGCCATGGTTGCGGCAGATGTCCACCAGCGTCTCCTGCGCGCGGTATTGCGCCCAGGCGGCCGCCAGGGTTCCGGCGTCCTTGGCCGAGTCGGAGTAGCCGATCATCACTTCCTGCGGCCCGGCCAGTTGGGTGCGGTAGCTGTCCAGGCTGAGCAGGCGGTCGACGCAGGGGCCGGCGTTGTCCAGGTCATCCAGCGTCTCGAACAGCGGCACGACGCGCATCGGCCGCTCCAGGCCGCACTCCTTGAGCAGCAGTTGTACGGCCAGCACGTCGGACGGCTGCCCGGCCATGGAGATGACGTAGGAGCCCAGCGCAGCGGCCGGCGCCTGGGCTACTACGCGGCAAGTGGCGAGGACCTCGGCGGTTTCCGGCGTCGGAGCGTAGTTTGCCGGCAGCAGTGGGCGGCGGCTGGCGAGCTCTTCGAGGAGGAATTCCTGGCGCACGCTTTCGTCCCACTCGGCATAGTCGCCCAGGCCCAGGTACTCGGTGATTTCGCTCATCGCCCTGGCGTGCCGCGTGGAGTCCTGGCGCACGTCCAGCCGCGCCAGGAACAGCCCGAATGTGGCGGCGCGGCGCAACGTATCGAGCAACGCGCCATCGGCGATCACGCCCATGCCGCATGCCTGCAGCGAGCGATAGCAGAGGTTCAGCGGCTCCAGCAGTTCGCGGTTGTCCTGCAATACCTCGGCGCCGGGCTCCTCGCCGGTACGAATCGCGCGTTCTGCCCAGGCGCGGGTCGCGCGCAGGCGCTCGCGCAGTTGCTTGAGCAACGCGCGATAGGGTTCGGCGAGGTCGCCCACTGCTGCGCGCAATTCGTCGCTGGCCTGCTGCATGGACAGGTCGGACGCCAGGCTGTCCACATCGCGCAGGTAAAGGTCGGCGGCCATCCAGCGCGCCAGCAGCAGGACTTCGCGAGTGATGGCGGCAGTGACATTGGGGTTGCCGTCGCGGTCACCGCCCATCCAGGAGGCGAAGCGGATCGGCGCGGCGGTGAGCGGCAGGCGCTCGCCAAGGGTGTCCTGGAGGGTGCGGTCGACGTGACGGAGGAAGTCCGGCAACGCGTGCCAGAGTGAATGTTCGATCACCGCGAAGCCCCATTTCGCCTCGTCCACCGGGGTCGGCCGGGTGCGGCGGATTTCGTCGGTGTGCCAGGCCTCGGCAATCAGCCGCTGGAGTTTTTCCTGCACCGCCTGGCGCTCTTCGGGCAGCAGGTCGGCGTGGTCGCCGGCGGCCAGTTGCGCGGCGATGGCGTCGTACTTCTGGATCAGCGTGCGGCGCGCCACTTCGGTGGGATGCGCGGTGAGCACCAGTTCGATTTCCAGCTCCGCCACTTGCCGCGCCAGGCCCTCGGCGCCCAGGCCGGACTTGCGCAGGCGGCCCAGCAGTTCGGCGAGCACGCGGTTCTCGAAAGGCTCCGGCTCCTTCGCCGTGCGCCGACGGATGCGGTGGTACTGCTCGGCGATGTTGGCCAGGTTGAGGAACTGGTTGAAGGCCCGCGCCACCGGCAGCAGTTCATCTTCGCCCAGGCCATCAAGTGTCGCGGTGAGCTGTTTGGCGCCTTCGGCAGAACCGCGTCGGGCGGCCTTGGCGCCGGTGCGGATCAGCTCGATCTTGTCGAGGAAGCCCTGCCCGTACTGGGCGCGGATGGTCTGCCCGAGCAGTTCGCCGAGCAGGTGAACGTCCTCGCGCAGGCGCGCATCGATATCCGGCATCGCAATCTCCTGGATAAAGGGCCCTTGTCCGAGAGCCCTTGATTGAAGGGGCGTCGCTTGGTTGCACAGTGCCGCCGGCGGGGCCGGCAGGCAAGCGCTCGACGAACGCCTGCAGTCCTGCTCGGACAACGTCTAGGCTGAAAGTTATCCCCATCGTCGGGAAAACCTGCGGCGGCCTCACGAGGGCCGACCGCCACGTATCGACCCTAGAGGTGAACATGAAAATCCGCGAGCTGGTACGCCATTGGGAAAAGAACGCCAGGGGGCGCATGACCAACCACCAATACAGCATTCCGCTGGACGTCGAGACGGCCGCGCGTCTGGCCGCGCTGCACGACATGTACCCCAAGCGCAGCGTCGAGGAGCTGCTGGGGGAACTGGTCAACGCGGCGCTGGAAGAGCTGGAGGCGAGCTTCCCCTATGTGCAGGGGAACAAGGTGGTGGCACAGGACGAACACGGCGACCCGATCTACGAGGACATCGGCCCGACGCCGCGCTTCCTGGCACTGTCGCGCAAGTACCTGCATGAGCTGACGGAGGCGGAGCACTCCTGAAACCCAGCGCCCTGGAGTTTTCCGGGGTGCTGGATTCTATTTGTAGGAGCGAGCAAGCTCGCTCCTACATAAAAGCGGTGCCAACTGTCCGTTCCTACGCATGGCCTCGGATCAACAAATTGGCCCAGTAGGGCGCATGCCCTGGGACAGGTTATGCGCCAGCCGGCGCTCAATGGCGGATAACGCTGACGCGTTATGCGCCCTACGAATTCTCGAGCCCGACAATACGATCAATGCCGCCCATGAACGCCCGGGACGTGCAAATGCCCTGCCGCGGCGCACGTATCGGGAATCACCGAAGGCTCCGCCGGCTGCTCCAGCTCGCGGAGGATGCCGCAATCCTCGCTGCTACCCTCGCCCTGGCATTGCGCGCGCAGGTCGCGCAATTGCTGGCTGAGTGAATGCAGTTCGGCGATGCGTACCTCGACGTGGTGCAAATGCTCGTCGATCAGCCGGTTGGCGGTGCCGCAGTCGGATTCGGGGCGGTCGCGCAGGCCGAGGAGGATGCGGATTTCCTCCTGGGTCATGTCCAGCGAACGGCAATGGCGGATAAACGACAGCCGCTCGACGTGGCTGGCGTCGTACTGGCGGTAGTTGCCTTCGCTGCGCGACGGCGCGGGCAGCAGGCCTTCGCGCTCGTAGTAGCGGATGGTTTCCACCGGGCAGCCGGTCAGTTTCGCCAGTTCACCGATCTTCATTTTCGACTCCTCGCCAGCAGGTGCTTGACTCTGTAGTTGCTACAGGGTGTGCAATCAGCAGCAACTCGTCAAACAGGAACGGACGACATGACTGCCAATCGCCAGGGGCCGACCATCCAGGGCCCTGTCCAAGACCGCGAACATGACGCCTCCGGCTGCTGTGGCTGCGACAAAGGCGCGCTGCTGCGTGCCCCGGCGGCCGAACCTGCACCGCACAGACATGACCATGACCATGACCACGATCACGATCACGATCACGATCACGATCACGATCACGATCACGATCATCAGCATGAACGCATCGACCTCGCGCAAGCGGCAAGCGCCGTGGCAGGCGCTGCGGCCGGCGAGCTGCGCTGGACCAGCCTGCGTATCGAAGCCATGGATTGCCCCACCGAAGAGCGCCTGCTGCGCGATGCGCTGGGCCGCGTGTCGGCGGTGGAAGACCTCGACTTCAACCTGATGCAGCGCCTGCTGCGCGTGCAGCACCGCTTCGACAGCATCGAGCCGTTGCAGAAGCTGGTGGCCTCCCTCGGCATGCAGGCCGAGCCGGTGGACGAAAACGCTCCTGCGTCCGCACCACCCGCCCAGCAGAAACCCTGGTGGCCGCTGGCGCTGGCCGGTGTTGCGGCGGCGGGCGCGGAATTCTTCGAATGGTTCGCCATCGGCCCGCACTGGCTGGTGGCGGCGCTGGCCATTGCCGCCATCCTCGGCGCTGGCCTGCCGACCTATCGCAAGGGCTGGATCGCGCTGAAAAACCGCAACCTCAACATCAATGCCCTGATGAGCATCGCCGTGACCGGTGCCATGCTGATCGGCCAGTGGCCGGAAGCAGCCATGGTCGCCGTGCTGTTCGCCATCGCCGAACTGATCGAGGCGAAGTCGCTGGACCGCGCGCGCAACGCCATTCGCGGCCTGCTGCAACTGGCGCCGGAACAGGCCACGGTGCAACTGGACGGGCAATGGCAGGAGGTTTCCGCCAAGTCCGTCGCCCTCGGTGCGCGGGTGCGGGTGCGCCCCGGCGAGCGCATTGCGCTGGACGGCGAGGTGCTCGACGGCCGCTCCAGCGTCAACCAGGCGCCGATCACGGGTGAAAGCCTGCCCGTGGAGAAACAGGCCGGCGATCCACTGTTCGCCGGCACCATCAACGGCGAAAGCGCCCTGGAATACCGCGTCACCCGCGTGGCCGACGACAGTACCCTGGTGCGCATCATCCATGCCGTGGAGGAGGCCCAGGGCTCGCGCGCACCGACCCAGCGCTTCGTCGACCAGTTCTCGCGCATCTACACCCCGGCGGTGTTCCTCATCGCCATCGCCACCGCGCTGCTGCCACCGCTGTTGTTCGGCGGCGCCTGGCTGGACTGGGTCTACCGTGCGCTGGTACTGCTGGTGATCGCCTGCCCCTGCGCCCTGGTGATCTCCACCCCGGTGACCATCGTCAGCGGCCTGTCGGCGGCGGCGCGCCTGGGCATCCTGATCAAGGGCGGGGTGTTCCTGGAAATGGGCCGCTCGCTGAGCTGGATCGCTCTCGACAAGACCGGCACTCTCACCGAAGGTCGCCCGCGCCAGACCGACTTCACCGCCCTGCGGGAAACCGCCGCTGGCGATGTGCGCACCCTGGCTGCCAGCCTCGCCGCGCGCTCGGATCACCCGGTATCGCACGCCGTGGCCCAGGCTGCCGAGGCTGACAACATCGCGTTGTACAGTGTTGGCGAGCTGACTGCCCTGCCCGGCCGTGGGGTGAAAGGCGAGATCGACGGCCGCACCTACCACCTGGGCAACCATCGCCTGGTAGAGGAGCTGGAACTCTGCTCGAAGGAGCTGGAAGCCCGCCTCGACGCCCTCGAGCAACAAGGCAAGACGGTCATCGTGCTGCTCGACAGCGAGGGCCCGCTGGCGCTGTTCGCCGTGGCCGACGGGGTCAAGCAGACCAGCCGCGAAGCCATCGCGCAGTTGCACGAGCTGGGCGTGAAGACCCTGATGCTCACCGGCGACAACCCCCACACCGCCAACGCCATCGGCGCCCAGGTAGGCATCGACGAGGCGCTGGGCAACCTGCTGCCGGAGGACAAGCTGCGCGAGGTGAAGCAACGCCAGGAAGGCGGCAGGCGCGTCGGCATGGTCGGCGACGGCATCAACGACGCCCCGGCCCTGGCCCGCGCCGACATCGGCTTTGCCATGGGCGCGGCCGGCACCGACACGGCCATTGAAACCGCCGGCGTGGCGCTGATGGATGATGACCTGCGCAAGCTGCCGTCCTTCATTCGCCTGTCGCGCCAGACTCATCGCGTGCTGATCCAGAACATCACCCTGGCGCTGGGCATCAAGGCGGTGTTCCTTGCCCTCACCCTGGCCGGTGAAGGCACCCTGTGGATGGCGGTTTTCGCGGACATGGGCGCCAGCCTGCTGGTGGTGTTCAACGGCCTGCGATTGCTGCGTCATCGCGGCTGATCCCGGTTGATCGTCACCAATGCCCGCCAATACGGCGGGCATTTTTTTTGAACCCCCTGACAAAACCCTTAGTCCCCTAATCAGATGCCCCCGAAGCCGCAGACCCGCGCGGCAGGCATCCACCGGCACTCGAATCGCCGAGGGAACCCCTTACCAAACGTCAGAGGATTCACCCAATGGAACTGAAATCTCAGAGCGCTCGAACCGTCCCGACCGCCTCCACCCGCGCCTCCCTGCGCCTCAGCCTGCTTGCCCTTGGCAGCGCCGTGCTGCTGGCCGGCTGCGCTGGCAACCCGCCGAGTGAGCAGATGGCCGTCACCGAGTCGGCAGTGAACGCCGCCGTCAGCTCCGGTGGACCGGAATTCGCCCCGGTCGAAACCAAGAACGCCCAGGACAAGCTGGCCCAGGCGCGTATCGCCCTGAACGACAAGGAATACGACCAGGCCAAGCGCCTGGCGCAGCAGGCCGAATGGGACGCCCGCGTGGCCGAACGCAAGTCGCAGGCCGTGAAGGCCCAGAACAACGTCAAGGACGCCCAGCAGGGCGTGATGGAGTTGCGTCAGGAAGGCCTGCAGCAGGCCCAGTGATCCTGCCCCTACGTCCGGTCATATAAGGAATTTCGACATGAACAAGCTCATCGTACTGCCCACCATCTCGACCCTCGCCCTGGCCCTGGCCGCGTGCTCGACACCGCCCAACGCCAACCTGGAGAAAGCCCGCAACGACTTCCAGGCGCTGCAGGCAGAACCCCAGGCCACCCAGCAGGCCGCGCTGGAAACCAAGGACGCCGGTGATTGGCTGGCCAAGACCGACAAGGCCTATCGCGACGGCGCCGACCAGAAGGACGTCGACCAGATGGCCTACCTGACCCAACAACGCATCGAGCTGGCCAACCAGACGGTGGCGCTGCGCAACGCCGAGGACCAGATGAAGAACACCTCGGCCCAGCGCGCCCAGGCTCGCCTGGATGCCCGTACCGCACAGCTGAACAAGCTCAAGGGCGAGCTGAACGCCAAGCAGACCTCGCGCGGGACCATGGTCTCCTTCGGCGACGTGCTGTTCGATCTCGACCGCGCCGAGCTCAAGCCCGGCGCCATGAGCAATGTGCAGAACCTCGCCGGCTACCTGCAGCAAAACCCGGAACGCAAGGTCATCGTCGAGGGCTACACCGACAGCAGCGGCTCGTCCTCCTACAACCAGGGGCTGTCCGAGCGCCGCGCCGACGCCATTCGCCTGGCCCTGCTGAGCCAGGGTGTCACCTCCGATCGCGTCGTTTCTCGCGGTTACGGCAAGGAGTATCCGGTATCGAGCAACGCCACCCCGGCCGGTCGCGCCATGAACCGTCGCGTCGAGGTGACCATTTCCAATGACGCCAATCCGGTACAGCCGCGCTCGGCAGTAAGCAGCACTTACTGATCCTTCGGGATACAGCGCTCTTGCAGGATGGCGTGGAGCGCAGAGATACCCATCGATCCCTGCACCTGCAGCATGGGTATCGCTGCGCTCCACCCATCCTACGGTCCGGATCCGGCGACACAATCGGCTCTTGCGCTCTTCGTAGGAGCGAGCCTGCTCGCGAACAGATTCACGCACCGAGCCCCTCACCCTGCCTCAAAACGAGAGGGCTGCGGCGAGGGCATGACAATGACGCGGGGGCGAACCTGGGTTCGCGAGCAAGCTCGCTCCTACAAGGAGCAATGGAGCCGCGTAGCCAGCAGGCGCCGATAGAGCTCCGCCATCTCTGCCGAAAATGGCACCAGCACTAATTCCTTCAACGAACTTCCTTCTGCGCGCGGGCGACGCAGCTCGTCCACGGCGACCTGTGCTGCGGCCTCGGCGGGATAACCGTAGATGCCGGTACTGATGGCGGGAAAGGCAATGCTGGCGAGGCCGTTGTCTTCGGCCAGTTGCAAGCTGTTGCGGTAGCACTGGGCGAGGAGTTCCGGCTCGCCGTGCTCACCGCCGCGCCAGACCGGCCCGACAGTATGGATGACGAAGCGCGCCGGCAGGCGGAAGCCGGGAGTGATCTTTGCCTGGCCGGTCTTGCAGCCACCCAGCGGGCGGCAGGCGTGGACCAGGTCCGGGCCGGCGGCGCGGTGGATGGCGCCGTCGACGCCACCGCCGCCCAGCAGCGAGCTGTTGGCGGCGTTGACGATGGCATCGACGTCGAGGCGGGTGATATCGCCCTGCCAGACGCGGATTTCGGGATGGCACATGAGGCTTGCTCCCTTGGCCCGCACGGCGGGCCCGCCGTCACTTGACCTCTTGCGGGGTCTGCTCGCCCATGCAGCGCACGGCGCGCTTGCGACCGTCGACCAGCACACCGGTCAGGCCCTTCTGGGTCATGTCGAACATCACCAGCACGCCGTCGATGCACTGCGCCTGCTGGTCGGCCGGGTCCAGGGAGAGCTTGGTGTCCTGGCCGGGGATGCTTTTCAGCATGGTGAACTGGGTCAGCTCCAAGGCGTCCTCGGGTTTGGCGAAGTGCAGGTAGCCGTAGTACCAGAGCGTGCCGACCGAGACGAAGATGGTGGCGATGACAGTGAGGATGTAGGAGATCGGATTGCGCTCGTTCATGGATTGCCTTGTTGTTTCGGGTCCGCCTGCGATTCCTGTGGCGTCGCCGGAGAGGGAGAGTTCGGGACTTCGGCCAGCCGGCGCAGACCGGTGAAATGCTGCGGATCATCGAGGAACCGCAGCATCACTTCGCGCCACACGGGTTCGCCGAAGGTTTCCACATGGTTGCCGCGCGTCAGCTGGAAGACCTTGGGCGGCGGCGCGGCCTTGTACAGGCTCAGGCCGTTGGCCAGGGGCACAATGGTATCGTCGATGCTGTGGAAGAACAGCACGGGTGCGCCAGAAAGTCGCGGCATGGAACGGATCGCGCTGTCGCCATCAGGCACCAGCCAGGACAGCGGCACCTGCAGCGGCCAGGTCAGCCAACTGGTGGAAAGGGTGTATTGCGCCACGTCGCGGTAGCTCGCCGGCACGCCGTCGAGCACCACCGCATGCAATTGCTTCTGCCGCTCCGGGTGCAGGCCCAGGTAGTGCACCGATAGCGCGCCACCGAGGCTCTGGCCGAGCAGGATCACCGGCTTGCCCTGTACTTCCGGCGCCTTGTCCAGCCAGGCGAAGGCGGCATCGATATCCTGGTAGATCGCTGGCAGGCTCGGTTCGCCGCCGGAATGGCCGTAGCCGCGGTAATCCAGCATCAGCACCTGGTAGCCCTGTTCCGGCAACCAGTAGGCGCCGCCCAGGTGCCAGGCCATGTTGCCGCCATTGCCGTGCAGGTGCAGCACGGTGCCCTTGACCGGCACCCCCGCTTTCGCCGGCAGCCACCAGCCGGCGAGCTTCACGCCATCGGCAGTCGTGAGCGTGACCTCTCTGAACTCCAGTTTGGCCCGCGCGGGCGTGATGGCGACGTCGTCGCTGGGGTAGAACAGCAGGGAGCTGCAGCCGCTTAGGGCGAACAGCAGCGAGACGGCAACAGCGCGGAAACAGCGGTTCAGCATGAGTTCATCCTTGGCATACATCGCACCCTGACTGCCGGGAAGCGCCTTGCGTAGGATGGGTGGAGCTTGCGATACCCATCACCCTGCAGCGCCGGAATATCGATGGGTATCGCTTCGCTCCACACCATCCTACGACCGAGGTCCAATCCGAGTCCGCAGTCAGAGGATATTGGCGTAATCCGCCTCGATGCGGTCGAGGCTCAGGTGATTGAGGAAGTTCGAGAAGCACATCCACGCCGACAGTGCATTGAGATCACGGAACTGCGGCGGCAGGTACTTGGGCGGCACCACCAGGCCCTCGTCCACTAACTGGCGCAAGGTGCGCATGTCTTCCAGGGTGGCCTTGCCGCAGAACAGCAGCGGGATCTGCTCCAGCTTGCCCTTGCGTACGGCGAGCTGGATGTAGTTGTAGATCAGGATGAAACCCTTGAGGTACGACAGGTCCTTGGTGAACGGCAGCCCCGAAGGCGTCGAACCGCGGAACACCCGGCTGGCGTTCTGGTAGCTGCTTTCCGCGCTGTAGTTCTGCTCGCGGTAGAAGTTGAACACTTCGAGGAAGTCCGCGCCCTCCTCCGCCATGTGGATGGCACGAGTGCGGTTGGTGAGCTTGCGCAGGCGCGTCGGGTAGGAGGCAAAGGCGATCACTTCCATCAGGATCGCCAGGCCTTCCTGGGTCACGGTGGACGACGGCGGGCCCTTGGCGAGGAAGGTGCAGATCGGCTGGTTGAGGCCGTTGAGCGTGGTGCCGACGTGCACCAGGCCTTCGTGGACTTCCAGCGCGCGGACGTCGCGCTCGTTGAACATCGCGTCCGCGCGCACCTTGATGTAATCGGCGCCGGCGGCGGCGTCGGCAACGATGCCGTCGGACTCGAAGACGCGGATGGTGTCTTCCTTGCCGTCGAACACCTTGTTAAGGCGCTCCTGCAGCATCCTCACCGCGTCGCTGGCGGTGAGGGTCTTGGGTTCGTCCTTGAGGTCGCCACGGTCGGCGATGTTGTTCAGGTAGTCCGAGAGCATCAGGCCGAGGTCCGCCAGGGTCGGGTCGCCGGCATGGAAGGCATCCGAGGCCGAGCCGTAGAGCTCCTGGGAGATCAGGCCGAAGTCCTGGGTACCGCGCGCCTCGAGCATGCGGATGACCATGCGGTATTCCTTGCACATGCGCCGCATGATCTGCCCGACCGGATTGAACTGCCCCAGGTGGCGGGTGATATCGCGCTCGATGTTCTGGAATTCCTGCTTCTTCGCGCTGCTGTCGAAGGACAGCGGTCGGCCATCGTAGTAGGCGCGGTCGACCTTGGGCGCATGCTTGCCGCGCCCCTTGAGGAAGTCGTCACGGATGCTGTCGTCCCATTTGATGGCGTCGAGCACACGGATCGGTGTCTGTGCCTCGACGATGCGGTCGGACAGGCCGCGGATGATCTGCTGGTACTCGTTGGGCGTGGACTTCTTGCGCCGTGGGGTCATTGCTGTTCTCCCGGGGTAACGCGCGAGAAGCGCAGCGCTTCGACGAACACGTCGGAGTTGGCCGGATCGTTCAGGTAGGCGATGACATCGGCCAGCGGGCTGCTCACCAGGGCGCCGGCACCCTGCTCGGTGTCGACCTTCTCACCCTTGAGCGCGCCTTCCTTCATGTCCTGCAGAATGTGCTCGACATCCAGGTTATAGATCACCAGTTCGTCCTTGTCGGTGATCTCGAATCCGGCCAGGGCGAAGTTGCCGCCCATGCTCTTCGGCAGCCCGGCCGACAGATACCAGCGCTTGCCGTGGTGGGCGACGGTGAAGCCGAAGTCTTCGACGCTGTCGGTGTTGTCCTTGCTGTCGACGTAGCTGAGCGCACGGTAGAGGTTGGAGCCGGAACGGGTCACCTCGAGGAACTGTTCCTCGCCGTACTCGTCCACACGCGACCACTGGCCCAGCAGGTGAGCCGGCGCGGGCTCGTTGGCCGGAATCGGGTCCTTGAACGTCACCAGACAGCCACTGAGCAGGCCGATGCTCAACAGCAGCAGTGCACGCCAGACTTTCATCACGCCCTCCTTAGGTCCGGATGCCTTGGCATGCGATGCGTCAAGGCATCCGGAGTTCCGACACGAAAACCCCGCCGGATGGCGGGGTTGCAATGCAGCAGCTGGAGCTACAGGCCCATCACCAGGTCGAGATAGCGGCTAAGGATGGCACGCATTTCCTCGGTCTGCAGGTGGTCGGCCCCGTCCAGCAGGCCCTGATACTCCATCTGCAGGATGATGGCCGTCAACACCCGGGCATCCTGCTCGGGCTGTCTGGAACCGAGCACTTCGAAGAAATGCACCACGCCCAGGGACAGAATCCGCCGGTGACGCTGCGCCAGATCGCTGAGGCTGGGGTTGAGCAGCGCCTCCTGGCGGAAGGCCTGTTCGGCGAGCAGATGCTCGCGGCGCTCGTTGAGCTGGACCATGACGTACTGGATCGCCAGCTCGACGATATTCGCCGTCAGCTCGCGGCGCGCCTGCGGGTCGTCCTGGGCGAGGCCGGCGGCCATGGCCTGGAGGTCACCCTCGACGCTGCCCCAGAAGGTCGACAGGGCTTCGGCGCTGCGCTCGACGAAGAGCGCGAAGGTATCGGTGATGAGGTCCTGGATGTCCTTGAAGTAGTAGGTGGTGGCGGACAGTGGCACCCCAGCCTCGGCGGCCACGGCGCGGTGACGCACGGCACGCACGCCATCGCGAACGATGATTCGCAGCGCGGCGTCGAGGATCGCCTGGCGGCGCTGTTCGCTGCCCTGGCGGCTGGCCTTGCGGCCCTGGTATTTGACACTTTCGGCGATGGCGCTGGCGACTTGCGCGGCGCTGTCTCGCGGGGACACTTGGGTCACGGGCATTACCTCCGGCGGCGCGGCCTGATGGCACATTGTTCGAGCTTTTCGGTGGGAAAACAATTGCCGCTGTGCGGCTGCGGCATCGGCGTGCGATGCGAGCCACGAGGCGGGGCAGGCGGCAGGGAATCAGGCCTGGGTGTATGACGTGCTACATAACGGCCAAGCCACCGTTCCGGCATGCATTTCGTCGGATTACATACCGCCAGAGTCCCCGACATCTGCAGGAGCGAGCTTGCTCGCAAACGGCCGCATGGTGCGCTCCTGGAAGACTTCCGCGCTCCGGAACATCTGTCGCGTCGGGATCGGCGCCCGGGCTTCCCCCTCACCCCAGCCCTCTCCCTCAGGGAGAGGGAGCAGATAGTGCTGGCGGATACCTAGGCCCATCCTGCACCAAACGGCCCCTTTCCTTCAGGGAGAGGGAGCGGATAGTGCAGGCGGATATCAAGGCTCCCTCCTGCTCCGAACGGCTCCCTCTCCCCTGGGAGAGGGCTGGGGTGAGGGGCGGACCGAGCGCGGAATCATCGGTTCCAAGCGCACCTTGGCCCTGTCCGGCCGAATAGGGGCGGACTCCGTCCACGAGCGCCGTCGCACCCAGGAGTCGCCCCGGCGGGTCCAGCACGCGGAAACGAAAAAGGCCGCCCGAGGGCGGCCTTTCTCACTGTTCCGGCACTTACGCCTGCGGGCGCATGTGCGGGAAGAGGATGACGTCGCGGATCGACGGCGAGTTGGTCAGCAGCATCACCAGGCGGTCGATACCGATGCCTTCGCCGGCGGTGGGCGGCATGCCGTATTCCAGCGCGTTGACGAAGTCGGCGTCGTAGTGCATCGCCTCGTCGTCACCGGCGTCCTTCTCCTTGACCTGCAGCATGAAGCGCTCGGCCTGGTCTTCGGCGTCGTTGAGCTCGGAGTAGGCGTTGGCGATCTCGCGGCCACCGATGAACAGCTCGAAGCGGTCGGTGACGCTCGGGTCGTTGTCGTTGCGGCGGGCCAGCGGGGACACTTCGAACGGGTACTGGGTGATGAAGTGCGGCTGCTCCAGCTTGTGCTCGACCAGCTCTTCGAAAATCATCACCTGCAGCTTGCCCAGGCCTTCGTGGCCGAGGACCTTGGCGCCGGCCTTCTTGGCGATGGCACGGGCCTTCTCGAGGTCGGTCAGGTCAGCCGCGGTCAGTTCCGGGTTGTACTTGAGGATGGCATCGAACACGGACAGGCGGGCGAACGGCTCGCCGAAGTGGAAGACCTTGTCGCCGTAGGGCACGTCGGTGCTGCCGAGCACAGCCTGGGCCAGCTCGCGGAACAGCTCTTCGGTCAGGTCCATGTTGTCTTCGTAGTCGGCGTAGGCCTGGTAGAACTCGAGCATGGTGAACTCGGGGTTGTGCCGGGTCGAGACGCCTTCGTTACGGAAGTTGCGGTTGATCTCGAAGACCTTCTCGAAGCCACCGACCACCAGGCGCTTGAGGTACAGCTCCGGGGCGATACGCAGGAACATGGCCATGTCGAGCGCGTTGTGGTGGGTTTCGAAGGGCTTGGCCGCCGCGCCGCCGGGAATGGTCTGCAGCATCGGGGTTTCCACTTCGAGGAAGCCGCGATCGGAGAGGAAGCGACGGATGTGGGCGATGACCTGGGAACGCACGCGGAAGGTGTGGCGGGTTTCCTCGTTGACGATCAGGTCGACGTAGCGCTGGCGGTAGCGCTGCTCGGTGTCGGTCAGGCCGTGGTGCTTGTCCGGCAGCGGGCGCAGCGACTTGGTCAGCAGGCGCACGCTGGTCATCTCGACGTACAGGTCGCCCTTGCCGGAACGGGCCAGGGTGCCTTCGGCACCGATGATGTCGCCCAGGTCCCAGGTCTTGATCTCGGCCAGGGTCTCTTCCGGCAGGGTCTTGCGGTTCACATAGGCCTGCAGGCGGCCGCTGCTGTCCTGCAGGACGATGAACGAGCCACGGTTGAGCATGATGCGACCGGCGACCTTGACCGGGATGGCGGCTGCTTCCAGCTCTTCCTTGGTCTTGTCGGCGTACTGTTTCTGCAGGTCCGCGAAGTAGTTTTCACGGCGGAAGTCGTTGGGGAAGGCAATGGCCTTGGCTTCACGCACGGCGGCAAGCTTTTCCTTGCGCTGGGCGATCAGCTTGTTTTCTTCCTGTTGCAGTTCGTGCTGGTCGAGTTGTTGGTCGCTCATGGTCGTCTATCTGCCTGGCGTCTAAATCAAATTGGGGGGATACGTGTAGGAGCGAACTTGCTCGCGAAGCTCCTGGACGGGTTCGCGAGCAAGCTCGCTCCTGCAATGGGGCTCTGCGTCAGAGCCCTTGTTTGAGGCTGGCCTCGAGATACTCGTTGAGATCGCCGTCGAGCACCTTGTCGCAATCACTGCGTTCCACGCCGGTACGCAGGTCCTTGATGCGCGACTGGTCGAGCACGTAGGAACGGATCTGGTGACCCCAGCCGATATCCGACTTGGTCTCCTCCAGCGCCTGCGAGGCGGCGTTGCGCTTCTGCATCTCCTGCTCGTACAACCGGGCCCGCAGCATCTTCATGGCGGTGTCCTTGTTGGCGTGCTGGGAGCGTTCGTTCTGGCACGCCACCACGGTGTTGGTCGGCACGTGGGTGATACGCACCGCGGAATCGGTGGTGTTCACGTGCTGACCGCCCGCGCCGGAGGAGCGGTAGGTGTCGATGCGCAGATCGGCCGGGTTGATCTCGATCTCGATGTTGTCGTCGATTTCCGGCGACACGAACACCGCGGTGAACGAGGTGTGGCGACGGTTGCCGGAGTCGAACGGGCTCTTGCGCACCAGACGGTGCACGCCGATCTCGGTGCGCAGCCAGCCGAAGGCGTACTCGCCCTTGATGTGCACGGTGGCGCCCTTGATGCCGGCGACTTCGCCCTCGGACAACTCGACGATCTCGGCATCGAAGCCGTTCTTGTCGGCCCAGCGCAGGTACATGCGCAGCAGCATGTTGGCCCAGTCCTGGGCCTCGGTGCCGCCGGAGCCGGCCTGGATGTCCAGGTAGGCGTTGTTGGGGTCCATCTCGCCGCTGAACATGCGGCGGAACTCGAGCTTCTCGAGGATTTCGCGCAGGCGCTGGACTTCCGCCTCGACGTCGCCAACGGCGCCTTCGTCGTTCTCCTCGACCGCCATGTCGAGCAGGTCGCGGGAGTCGGCCAGGCCGCTGGTGAGTTCGTCGAGGGTCTCGACGATCTGCGCCAGCATGGCGCGCTCGCGGCCCAGGTTCTGGGCGTATTCGGGTTTGTTCCAGACCGCCGGGTCTTCCAGCTCGCGGTTTACTTCGATCAGACGATCATGTTTCAGATCGTAGTCAAAGATACCCCCGAATCGACTGGGTACGGTCGGAGAGGTCCTTGATGCTGTTGAGGATCGGTTGGATTTCCATGGCGGGCATCTCTCACGGGTAAAGGGCGTAGAAAAGCCGGCAAGTATACGTGAATTTTCGTCGCCTTTTCAGGCTTTGCGACAAAGCACGCCCACCGTTTCCGCGCCCTCCCTGCCCGTTCAGCCGGCGATGGCCACCTGGTTGCGACCGCCGTGCTTGGCGTTGTAGAGCGCCTGGTCGGCCAGTTCGATGAGCTGGCGGCAAGCCTGCCCGGCCTGGGGAATCAGGGTCGCCACGCCGATGCTGATGGTCAGCGACGAACCCGGGGTCGGCAGTTCGTGGCGGATGTTCAGGTCCTGCACCAGGCGCCGCAGCTTCTCCGCCAGCAGGCGCGCGCCACCAGGCGAGGTATTCGGCAGGACCATGACGAACTCTTCGCCGCCGTAGCGCGCCGGCAGGTCCGAGGGGCGGCTGGCGCTGGCACGGATTGCCCCGGCCACCTGGCGCAGCGCCTCGTCGCCCTGCACATGGCCGAAGGTGTCGTTGTAGGCCTTGAAGTGGTCCACATCGATCAACAGGATCGACAGCTGGGTCTGCTCGCGCAGGCCACGACGCCACTCCATTTCCAGGTATTCGTCGAAGTGCCGGCGGTTGGACAGCCCGGTGAGGCCGTCGGAGTTCATCAGCCGCTGCAGCACCAGGTTGGTTTCCAGCAACTGCTGCTGGCTCTCGCGCAGGGCGCGGTAGGCCTCGTCGCGCTGCAGCAGGGCGAGGTAGGAGCGCGAGTGATAGCGGACCCGGGCGATCAGTTCGATGGCGTCCGGCAGCTTGACCAGGTAGTCGTTGGCGCCGGCGCTGAACGCCGCGCTCTTCACCGCCGGGTCTTCCTTGGTCGACAGGACGATGATCGGCAGGTCGCGGGTCGCCGGGTTGGCGCGGTATTCGCGCACCAGCGAGAGACCGTCGGCGCCAGGCATCACCAGGTCCTGGAGAATCACCGTGGGCTTGATCTGGATGGCCAGGGCGATGGCCTGGTGCGGATCGGAGCAGAAGTGGAAGTCGATACTGGGGTCGTCCGCCAGCGCGCGGCGCACGGCTTCGCCGATCATCGGCTGGTCGTCGACCAGCAGCACCATCACAGCGGAATCGCCTGGGGTGTTCACGGGGTAGTCACTCGTCAAAGGGTTCATCTGATGGGGCTCCGTAGCCTGCACTCAGGCGCAGACTTCAGCGAGTCTTCGGGCGATGTCGCCCAGCGCACGAATCTCCACGGCGGCACCGATCGCCGCCGCGGCCTTGGGCATACCGTACACGGCGCTGCTGGCCTGGTCCTGGGCCAGCGTCAAAAAGCCACGTTCGCGCATGCGTTTCAATCCTTCGGCGCCGTCCCGGCCCATGCCGGTGAGCAGCACGCCAACGGCATCGCCAGACCAGTACTCCACCACGCTGTCGAAAAATACGTCGATCGATGGTCGATAGATGTGCCCGCTGGGCTCGGCGGTGTAGGCCAGCTCGCCGCCCTTGAGCAGACGGATATGGTGGTTGGTGCCGGCCAGCAGCACGCAGCCGGGCTGCGGCGGCTCGCCATTGCGCGCCAGGCGCACGGGAATCTTCGATTGGGTCGAGAGCCACTCGGCCATGCCGGCGGCGAACACCTCGTCGACGTGCTGGACGACCACGATGGCCGCCGGGAAATCCGCTGGCAGCCGCGCGAACAGGTCCGCGAGCGCCGCCGGGCCGCCCGCCGAAGAGCCAATGGCGATCAGCTTGCGCGCACCGCCCCCGCGCCGCACCGGGGCAACGCTGGCGTTGGGGCGGGTATCACGCGGGGCGGTCAGCCAGGCCAGGTTCTGCAACTTGCGCAGCAGCGGCCGGGCCGCCTCCGCGGGGTCGCCGACACCGATGGTCGGGGTGTTCACCGCGTCTACCGCGCCATTGCCCATGGCGTCGAATACGCGGCTCATGTTCTGTTCCAGGTCGACCGTGACGACGATGATCGCGCAGGGACTCTGGGCCATGATCCGGCGGGTGGCCTCGACGCCATCCATCACCGGCATCAGCAGGTCCATGAGGATCACGTCGGGCTTGTGCGCGGCGCACATCTCCAGCGCTTCGGCGCCATTGGCGGCGACCCAGACAATGCGGTGCGCCGGCTCATAGGCCAGCGCGCGGCGCATCGCTTCCACCGCCAGGGGCATATCGTTGACTATCCCTATCTTCACCCGTGGGCTCCTCCGATCAGGTCGACCACCGCATCCAGCAGGGCCTCGTCGTGGAAGCTGGCCTTGGCCAGATAATAGTCGGCGCCGGCATCCAGGCCGCGCCGACGGTCTTCTTCGCGATCCTTGTAGGACACCACCATCACCGGCAGCGACTGCAGGCGGGTGTCGCGGCGGATCAGGGTGACCAGTTCGATGCCGTCCATGCGCGGCATGTCGATATCGGTGATGACCAGGTCGAAGTGCTCCGAACGCAGGGCGTTCCAGCCATCCATGCCATCCACCGCCACGGCGACATCATAGCCGCGGCCCAGCAGCAGCTTGCGCTCCAGCTCGCGCACGGTCAGCGAGTCGTCCACCACCAGCACGCGCTTGCGCGCCGGGCCGGTGAGGCGGCCGGTGGGATCGATGCGCTCCAGGCGGCCGGTGGCGAGCAGTTTTTCCACCGACCGCAGCATGTCCTCGACGTCGAGGATCAGCACCGGGGTGCCGTCATCCAGCAGCGCGCCGGCGGAAACGTCCTGCACCTTGCCCAGCCGGGCGTCCAGCGGCACCACCACCAGGGTGCGCTCGCCGATGAATCGCTCCACCGCCACGCCGTAGGCGCTTTCCCGCTCGCGGATCACCACCACCGGAATCTCGTCGGACGTGGCCTCGCCGTCGGGTCGCTGCAACAACTGGCTGGCCGAGACCAGGCCGACATGGCGCCCCTCGTGCCAGAACTGCTGGCGGCCTTCGAGCTGGACGATCTCGTCCGGCGCCAGGCGGCGCATGCGTTCGATGTGCGCCAGCGGAAAGGCGTACGCCTCGCCGCCAATGCTGACGACCAGGCTGCGTACCACCGACAGCGTCAGCGGCACTTCCAGGTGGAAGCGCGCGCCCTGCCCGCGTACCTGTTCCATGCGGATGCCGCCACGCAGTTGGCGCACCATGTGCTGCACGGCGTCCAGGCCGACGCCGCGACCGGACACTTCGGTAACCTGCTCGCGCATGCTGAAGCCAGGCAGGAACAGGAAGCTCAGCAGCTCTTCCTCGGTGAGACGCGCCACGGTCTCCTCGCTGGACAACTGGCGACGCACGATGGCCGAGCGCAGACGATCCAGGTCGACCCCGCCGCCGTCATCCTGCAGCTCCAGCACCAGCATGCCGGCGTGATGGCGGGCCAGCAGCTGGATGCTGCCCTCTTCCGGCTTGCCGTTGCGGGCGCGCACTTCAGCGGCTTCGATACCGTGGTCGACGGCGTTGCGCAGCAGGTGGGTGAGCGGCGCCTCGAGCTTCTCCAGCACATCGCGGTCGACCTGGGTGGCGGCGCCCTGCACCTCCAGGCGCACGGCCTTGCCCAGCGAGCGACCCAGGTCGCGGACCATCCGCGCCTGCCCGGACAAGACGTCGGAGAAGGGCCGCATGCGACAGGACAACGCGGTGTCGTAGAGCGACTGCGCGCGCTGCCCGGCCTTGAAGCTGAACTCGTCCAGCTCGGCGATCTGCTCGCTGAGCAGTTGCTGGCATTCGCCGACCAGACGGCGGGCGTCCGCCAGATAGGCCTGCGCCTCCACATCGAGATTGGCCGTGCTGGCGGCGTCACGAGCGCCATCGAGCACACGACTGGCGCTGGCCTGGATACGTTTGAGGCGCTGCAACGAATCGAGCAGCGGCTTCAGGCGCTGGGACTCCACCAGCGATTTGCTGGAGTAGTCGAGCAGTTGATTCAGACGCTCGGCGGTCACCCGCAGGACGCGCTCGCCCGCTTCATCACTGTCGCCGGAGCGGCGACGTGGAGCGCGCTCGGCAGCGGCGGCCGGCGCTGGCGCAGCTGCAGGAGTCGCAGCGGGTTGCGCGACAGCTGTCGGCGCTGGCTCGGCGAGCGGCCCGGCAGGCGACTCGGCAGGCGACTCGGCGGACGGCGCGGACGGCGCAGGTTGGCTGGACGCCTTGGCAGACACCAGCGCCTGCAGGCGCTCGACCATGGCCGGCACGCCCTGCTGGGCCTGTTCGGCGCGCTCGGGCTGGGCATCGGCAATGTGCAGCAGGATATCGGTGCCGGCCAGCAGCGCGTCGATATGCCCGGAGGTCAGCAGCAGCCGCCCCTCCTGGGCGCCGACCAGGCAGTCCTCCATCACGTGGGCGACCTGCACGCCGGCATCCAGCCCGACGATGCGCGCCGCGCCCTTGAGCGAGTGCGCCGCGCGCATGCAGGCTTCCAGCTGGTCGGCCTGGGTCGGGTTGCGCTCCAGCGCCATCAGGCCCTGCACCAGCACCTGCGTCTGGGCCTCCGCCTCCAGGCGGAACAACTCCAGCATCGACGCGTCCTTCATCTGGTCCGGGGTCATGCGAGGCTCCGGGTGGCGGCATCGAGCAGGGCTTCCTGGTCGAGCAGGCGGATACTGCGCTGGCGCCACTGCATCACTCCGCGGGTGAAGCGGTCGTTGGCGGCGTGGCTCTGCGACGTGGCTTCGACGATGGCCTTCTCATCCAGTTCATGGATGCCGTCCACCTCATCCACCGGCGAGATGATCGGCCCGCCAACCGCCGCCAGAATCAGCATGCGCGGCACGATACGGGCGCCTTCGCGGGCAGCCGCGCGGCTGTCCAGGCCCAGCAGTTCGCCGAGGGAGATGCAGGCCACCAGGGTGCCACGAACGTTGGCCACGCCCAGCAGCGCCGGCGAGCGCTGGTGCGGCAGCGAATGCACGACACAGGCGGGTGCCACCTCGGCCAGCGCGCGGGTGGGCAAGCCCAGCCATTCTTCGCCCAGGCGGAAGATCAGGTGCGGGCGGCCCTCTTCGACGGCCGCTTGCGTGGTTTCCACAGGCGCCAGCTCGGCCCCGCTGCCCAGCGCGTAGCGGTCCAGCAGGCTGATGGCGGCGGCGGCATGCACCGGGCAATTGCGGCAGTGAATGTGCTCGGCCAGCTTTGCGCAGCTGCGATCACCGCGCACGCCGATGCGGTTCCAGCAGTCGTCCACTGTCGGCAGGTCATCGTCATGGGACGAGCTGTCGATGAATGAAGCATCGCGTTCAACCATTGCGCTTCACTCCTCGCGCGGCGCGCTCCTGCAGGCGCCGGGCGCCAGCCGTGTCTCCCTGTGCCGCGAGCAGCGCGGCCAGGTGTTGCAGGCTTTCCTGATGATCGGGCTGCAGGTACAGGGCCTTGCGGTAGAACGCCTGTGCCTCGCTGCCCTGGCCCTGGGCGTCGGCCAGCAGGCCGAGCCAGTAGAAGACTTCGGCGTCCGGGCCCTTATCGGCCAGCAGCGCCTCGCAGCGCTGCCGCGCTGCATCGGCCTGGCCGGAATTGGCCAGCCGGGCGATCTCCGCCAGCGCGTTGCCGGCAGGCGCGGCGACCGGCTGCTCGGGCCTGGCGCTCGGGCGCGGGCGCGGCGGCACCGGTTTTGCGGGAGCCGGGCGCAGAACCGGCGCCGGCGCGGCCCAGTTCGGCGGCGACACCTGGGGCGGCGGCTCAGCTCCCTGCAACGGGAAGGCAAAGGACTGCGGTACCCCCAGCGGGCGCAGGCCGATACGCGACATCAGGCTGGCCTCGGCCGGGCCGATGAACAGTACGCCGTCCACGCGCGCCAGGCGACGCAGCACGTCCACGACCTGCTCCTGGGTCGGGCGGTCGAAATAGATCAGCAGGTTGCGGCAGAACACGTAGTCGTAGGGCGCTTCGCCGGCCAGCAGACCCGGCGCGAGCAGGTTGCCCGCGCGGAAGCGAACCTTGCGGCGCACCGCCTCGGCCAGTTGGTAATCGTTGCCGTCGGCGCTGAAATGGCGCTCGCGGAATTCCAGGTTGGAGCCGCGGAAGGAGTTGCGCCCGTAGCGCCCCTCTTCCGCCCGCTCCAGCACCGCGCGGCTGACATCCAGCGCGTCGACCTGGAAGGCCGACGGCGCGAGGCCCGCGTCCAGCAGCGCCATGACGATCGAATAGGGTTCCTCGCCCGTGGAGCACGGCAGGCTAAGCACCCGCAGCGGCCGCGCCCCGGCCAGCTCCAGCACGCGTCGGGAGGCGAGCTGCGCCAGCGCGCCGAAGGATTCGGGGTAACGGAAGAACCAGGTCTCCGGAACTATCACCGCCTCGATCAGCGCCTGCACTTCCTCGGCCGAGCCCTGCAGGAGCATCCAGTAGTGTTCGGCGTTGCCGCCGCTGACCTTGTTGCAGCGCTGGCGTACCGCGCGCTCGATCACGGCATCGCCGACCGACTCGGCATCCAGGCCGATGCGCTCCTTGAGCAGTTGGGCGAAGCGCGGATCGCTCATGCCGGCTCTCCCTCGCCCGGCAACAGGCGCGCACGGGCTTCGGCACTGAGCAGCTGGTCGACGCCGACGAGCTGCAGCAGACCCTGCTCATCCTCCAGCACAGGGCCGAGGTAGCGGGCGCTGCCATTGTCCAGTTCATAGTCGCGGAACGCCGCCGGATCACGCCGCAGTGTGTGGGTAGCCTGTTCGAGGATCAGCCCGAGGCGCTGCTCCGGGCCCTCGTCGACGCGATAGCGCACCAGCACCAGGCGCGTACTGGTGCGGCGCGGTGCGCTGTGCCCGAAGGCCAGCTGGCTGAGGTCGAGCACCGGCAGCAGTTCGCCGCGGTGCGGGAACAGGCCGGCGACCCAGGCCGGCGCTTCCGGCACGCGCTTGAGCGCCGGCACCGGCAGCACCTCGATGACGTCATGCACGTCCAGCGCGTAGCGGTCCGCGCCCAGGCGGAATTGCAGGTACAGCCTGCCCGCCCTGGCGGCGTCAGACCTTGAAGCGGGAGACGCCATTGCGCAGTCCGTTGGCCACGAGGTTCAGCTCATCGATGGCAAAGCTGGCCTGGCGCAGGGATTCCACGGTCTGCCCGGTGGCCTCGCCGAGCTGTACCAGCGCCTGGTTGATCTGCTCGGCGCCGGTGGCCTGGGCCTGCATGCCTTCGTTGACCATCTGCACGCGCGGCGCCAGCGCCTGTACCTGCTGGATGATCTGCGAGAGCTGCTCGCCGACCTGGCCGACTTCCGAGATGCCGCGCCGCACCTCCTCGGAGAACTTGTCCATGCCCATCACGCCGGCGGAAACCGCGGACTGGATCTCGCGCACCATCTGCTCGATATCGTAGGTGGCGACGGCGGTCTGGTCGGCCAGGCGGCGCACTTCGGTGGCCACCACGGCGAAGCCACGGCCGTACTCGCCGGCTTTCTCCGCCTCGATGGCGGCGTTGAGCGAGAGCAGGTTGGTCTGGTCGGCCACCTTGACGATGGTGGTGACCACCTGGTTGATGTTGCCGGCACGCTCGTTGAGGATCGCCAGCTTGGCGTTGACCAGCTCGGCGGCGCCCATCACGTGGTGCATGGTCTCTTCCATGCGCGCCAGGCCCAGTTGGCCGGAGCCGGCCAGGGTGGATGTCTGTTCGGCGGCCGAGGACACCTCGGTCATGGTGCGCACCAGGTCACGCGAGGTGGCGGCGATTTCACGCGAGGTTGCGCCGATCTCGGTAGTGGTGGCGGCAGTCTCGGTGGCGGTGGCCTGCTGTTGCTTGGAGGTGGCGGCGATCTCCGTCACCGAGGTGGTGACCTGGATGGCCGAGCGCTGCGCCTGCGATACCAGGCCCTTGAGCTCCTCGGCCATGCCATTGAAGCCGGTCTCGATCACCGCGAACTCATCGTTGCGCTCCATTGCCAGGCGAGTGGTGAAGTCACCACTGCCCATGACCTGCAGGCCCTTGACCACCTGGCTCACCGGCTCGGTGATGGCGCGCATCAGCAACAGCCCGCAGACGGCCGCCGCGGCAATCGCCAGCAGCAGGGAAATCAGCATGATCGCCTTGGCGGTGGCGACCTCGTCGACGATATTCGACGCCGCGGCGTCGGCGATTTCCTTGTTCAGGGTAATGAGCTGTGTAAGCGTCTTGCGGCCGTCTTCCCACAGCGGTTCCAGACGCTCCAGCAGCAGCTTGCGCGCGCCTTCCCGGTCGCTGGCGGACAGCTGCAGCACCTGCGCAAGCAAGGCGTCGTACTGGCTGACCTGCTGTTTGAAGTGGCTGAGCATCTCCTTGTCGCGCGGGTCGCTCACCGTGCGCTCGTACTGGCCAAGGCGCTCGAGCAGGGTGTCGTGGTTGGCGCTGAACTCCTGACGGTGCTTTTCATCCAGCGTCTGGCCGTTGGAGAGACCGACCAGTACCTGGGTCATCAGGATGCTGTCGGTCCAGGTCGAGCGTACCTGGGTCAGGGCGTAGGTGCCGGGCATGGCATCTTCATTGACCCGCTTGGTGCTGGCTTCGACACGCAGCAGGCGGGTGTAGGAAATCACCACCATCAGCAGCATGATCGCGATGACGACGGCAAAGCTGGCCAGGATGCGTTGGCGTAGAGTCCAGTTCTTCACAGCGTTCCCCAGGAGATGTGTGGCGTGCCGACGGATGATGCATTCGGGCGCATGGTCGCGCGAATGTAAATTCCTACTAAATCCTCAGCAAGATAGGACATATAGTATCTGGAGACGTCTGAAGCTCATCCCTTTATTCCAAATTTTTAGCACGACGGTTCCTGTCATTCTGACCGCCCCCTTTTCGCCCTTTTTGTCCTGACCAATGCTCAGCCTCGCCCTGGCCGCCCACGCCGGCCTGTTCCTCTCCGCCTTCGGTGCCGCCACCCTCTTGCCGCTGCAATCGGAAGCCGTGCTGGTCGGCCTGCTGCTGGGCGGCCAGTACCCGCTGTGGTCGCTGTTGCTGGCGGCCAGCCTGGGCAACGTGCTCGGCTCGCTGGTGAACTGGCTGCTGGGCCGCGGCATCGAGCGCTGGCATGGCAGCCGCTGGTTCCCGCTGAGCGATGCGGCGCTGGAAAAAGCCCAGCGCCACTACCGGCGTTTCGGCAGCTGGTCGCTGCTGCTGAGCTGGGCACCGGTGATCGGCGACCCGCTGACGCTGATCGCCGGCGTCATGCGCGAGCCACTGTGGCGCTTCCTGTTGCTGGTCACGCTGGCCAAGGTCGGGCGCTACGCGGCGCTGGCCTGGCTGACGCTCGTCTGAATCCTGCCCTCCCCGAAAGCGGACAGGTTTTTCGTCTGCTAGTCCTGTTTTGCCACTGCTGCGAAAAAATGTCGCCCAGTAATATCATTGCGCCATCAGCGTACATGGCGGAGCCCATGGGCTCTACACACTGGATGAAGAAAGGGAATTCACGATGTTCAGAAGCATGAGTATTGGCCGCCGCGCGTCCTTGGGTTTCGCTGCCATGGGCCTGCTCCTGGTGTTTCTCGGGTTGTTCTCGCTGTACAAGCTCTCGACCTTGCGCGCCGCGTCCGAAGAGATCGACAGCAACTGGCTGCTGAGCATCAACCACATGAACCAGCTGTCGGGGGATATCGCCCGCATCCGCCTGGAATCCATGCGCCTGCTGGTCAACCAGGAGAGCGCCGCACGCCAGCGCAGCCTGGAGCTGATCGCCGAAGCACGGCAGGACAAGGACAAGGTGCTCGCCGACTACCGCCGGCTGATTCTCAGCGCCGAGGAGCAGCAGCGCACCGACGAACTGCGCCAGGCCCTGGACGGCTATCTCGGTTTCGTCGACCAGCTGCTGGAGAAGATTCGCCAGGACGACAACGCCGGCGCGCTGCAGATTCTCAACGGCAACATCACCCAGCAGGGCGCGGAACTGAACAAGCGCCTCACCGCCCTGATCGACCTCAACCGCAACGGTGCAGGCGCCGCCGCCGACCGCGCCGTGGAGCAATACCAGAGCGGCCGGCTGGTGGTCAGTGCGATCCTGCTGCTGAGCGTCGGCCTGACCCTGCTGCTGGCCTGGCAGCTCACCCGCAGCATCGTCGTACCGCTCAACCAGGCGGTGCGCGTGGCCAGGACCATCGCCAGCGGCGACCTCAGCCAGCGTTTCACGGTCGAGGGCCGCGACGAGCCGGCGCAACTGCTCAACGCCCTGGCGGACATGCAGAACAGCCTGCGCGAGACCATCCGCGGCATCGGCAATTCGGCCAGCCAGCTGGCGTCCGCCGCCGAGGAAATGCACAGCGTGATGGAGGAAAGCAGCCGCGCACTGCAACAGCAGAGCGACCAGATCGAAATGGCCGCCACCGCGGTCAACCAGATGACCAGCGCCGTGGAGGAAGTCGCCAGTAACGCCGCCTCCACCTCCGCCGCCTCCCGCGAGGCCATCGACGCCGCGCGCAGTGGCAGCGAGCGGGTGGACGAGACCTCCAGCGCCATCGGCACCCTGGCCGGCGAAGTGGGCCAGGCCTCGCACCTCGCCGAAGCCCTGGCGAACCAGGCACAGGACATCGGCAAGGTGCTGGAAGTGATCCGCAGCGTCGCCGAGCAGACCAACCTGCTGGCACTCAACGCCGCCATCGAAGCCGCCCGTGCCGGCGAGGCCGGGCGCGGCTTTGCGGTGGTCGCCGACGAGGTGCGCTCGCTGGCCCAGCGCACGCAGAGCTCGACCCGCGAGATCGAGGAACTGGTCTCGGCCATCCAGAACGGCAGCGACCGTACCGTCGCTGCCCTGCTCAGTAGCACCGCCCATGCCGAACGTACCGTCAGCCGCACCGGCGAGGCCGGCGCTTCACTGCAGGTGATCCTGGAACGCATGTCGCTGATCAACGAACGCAACCTGGTGATCGCCAGCGCCACCGAGGAACAGGCCCAGGTCGCCCGCGAGGTGGACCGCAATCTGTTGAACATTCGCGACCTGGCGACCCAGACCTCGGCCGGCGCCACGCAGACCAGTGCGGCGAGCCAGGAGCTGTCGCGCCTGGCCGTGGACCTGAACGGCATGGTGGCGCGCTTCGTGGTCTGACGACTGCGGCCTACTGCCGTTTCGTCAGCATTGCAGCGAAACGGCAGCGGCCGGCAGGGAATTATTCCGGCCTTTTCCTATCCAATGGCCATCATGGAACGCCACAAGGGTGGATAGATGAAACTGTTGAAATTGTCGGCCGTGCTGGCCGCCGCCGCGCTGCTGAGCGCCTGCGGGGGCAACGAGGCCAAGGTCTGCGGGTCGGACGATGTGAAGAACCAGTTGGTGAAGATCTTCCTCTCCGGCGCGCTTTCCGCTCAGTCCGACGCGCTGAGCAAGGCCGAACTGAAGGACGTGGCGATCATCGACAAGGACCCGGACAGCGGCGTGCTGGAGTGCGTCGGCACCCTGACCGTACCGGTGGTCGGCCAGGTGGCTTCGGGCACACTGAAGTACCAGATAGCCCCGGCAGCCAAGTCCGAGCACGATTACCTGTTGTTGCTGGCCGATGGGCCGTTGGCCAATGCCTTCGCCAAGCGCATCGAGGGGATGGTCCCGCAGCAGTGAGGTTATCCACAGGCAATAAAAAACCGGCCCAGGTGGCCGGTTTTTTATTGGGCGGGCATTTTGTAGGAGCGCTGCCTCTGGGGTTCCCGTTGGGAATGGATTCCGCCAGGAGGATTTCGCGGTGGCCTACTGCAGGGACTTTCCGCTCAGAAGCCTTCCAGATCGATCAGCTCGCCCTCGAAGCGCAGCCAGCCGCCCTCTTCATTTGCCTCGCCGCCCTGGATCTCGCCGTAATAGGACAACCCGTTATCCAGCGTCACGCAGACATGCGTCGGCTCTTCCGGGGCATCCAGCTGGCCGTTGAAACGCACCTCGATCACACCCTCTTCCGGCGCGCTGAGGCTGATGGTGACGCGGGCGTTATCCACTGCTTCGGCTTCGCGGCCCCAGTGCTCGGCGCTGACGGTAACGGTGGCGATCTCTTGACTCATGCTCGAACTCCAATACGAATGGCCCGCTGCGCAGGCCAAGTCGGCATAGGGTAAGCGACAGCGTGGCGCGGCGATACCTCCGCACAACGAACAAGGCCCGCAGTGCGCGGGCCTTGTCCGGTTCAATCGCCGGTCAGTCGGCGTGAATATCGTTGTCCTTGGTCTCCTTGAGGAACAGCAGCGAGCAGACCAGGCTCATCGCCGTGATCAGCACCGGGTACCACAGCCCGTAGAAGATGTTGCCGGTGTACACCACCAGCGCGAACGAGATGGTCGGCAGCAGCCCGCCGAACCAGCCGTTGCCGATGTGGTACGGCAGCGACAGCGAGGTGTAGCGGATGCGCGTCGGGAACAGCTCGACCATCAGCGCCGCCAGCGGGCCGTAGCAGCAGGTGGCGATGAAGATCAGCGCGACGATGATCGCCACCACCATCGGCCGGTTCACCAGCGAGGAGTCGGCCACGGTCGGGTAGCCGGCGTCCTTCACCGCAGCGCCCAGCGCGGCGGCGTCGAAGCCCTCGATGCGCTTCTCGCCCACGGTCACCACCAGCTCGCTGCCCACGGGGGCGGCCACTGTGCTGTAGGGCACGCCACCTTTCACCAGCAGGGTCTTGGCCTTGTCGCAGGCGCTGTCGAATTTGGCCTTGCCCACCGGGTCGAACTGGAAGGTGCAGGTGGCCGGGTCCGCCATCACGGTGACCGGCGCCTGCCGCGAGGCCGCGTCGATCTGCGGGTTGGCATAGTGGGTCAGCGCCTTGAACAGCGGGAAGTAGAGCACCGTGGCCAGCAGCAACCCGGTGATCAGCACCGGCTTGCGCCCGACCTTGTCCGACAGCCAGCCCATCAGCACGAACAGCGGCGCGCCGATCACCAGGGAGATGATCAGCAGCCCGTTGGACAGCGCCGGGTCCACCTTGAGTACCTGGGTGAGGAAGAACATCACGTAGAACTGCGCGGCGTAGAAGGTCACCGCCTGCCCGGCGTTGATGCTGAACAGGGCGATCAGCACGATCTTCAGGTTGCTCCAGCGGGTGAAGGACTCCTTGAGCGGCGACTTGCTCACCTTGCCCTCGGCCTTCATCTTCAGGAACGCCGGCGACTCCTGCATGGACAGGCGAATCCAGGTGGAAATGCCCAGCAGCACGATGGAGATCAGGAACGGCAGGCGCCAGCCCCAGGTCTCGAACTCGGGCCCGGTAAGCTGGCGGCAACCCCAGATCACCACCAGCGAGAGCAGCAGGCCACCGGTCGCGGTGCACTGGATCCAGCTGGTGTAGGCACCGCGCTTGTGGTCCGGCGCGTGTTCGGCCACGTAGATCGCCGCGCCGCCGTACTCACCGCCCAGCGCCAGGCCTTGCAGCAGGCGCAGCACGATGAGGATGACCGGCGCGGCCACGCCGATGGTGGCGTAGGCCGGTAGCAGGCCGACAGCAAAGGTCGACAGGCCCATCAGCAGGATGGTGACGAGGAAGGTGTACTTGCGCCCGATCATGTCGCCCAGGCGGCCGAACACCAATGCGCCGAACGGGCGGACCAGGAAACCGGCGGCAAACGCCAGCAGGGCGAAGATGAAGGCGGTGGTGTCATTGACCCCGGCAAAGAAGTGCTTGGCAATGATCGCCGCCAGCGAGCCGTAGAGGAAGAAGTCGTACCACTCGAATACCGTGCCGAGCGACGAGGCGAAGATCACCTTGCGCTCGTCGCGACGCGAGGTCGCGGGACGCTCATAGGAGCTGGGCTGTGCTACGTCGGTCATTACGGGCTCTCCTGCCCCTTCTGGGGGCTTTTGTTTTTGTCAGCCTCGACTGCCACGGCTTTCACACCGCGCGATAGCGTTTCTTGCAGCTCCTTGTAGGAGCGACCCTCTACATCAGTTCCGCAGGATGGCGTGGAGCGCAGCGATACCCATCGATGAGCGCGCCGCTACGGCATGGGTATCGCTGCGCTCCACCCATCCTACGAGCTTGTTTTTGTCAGCCTCGACTGCCGCGGCTTTCACACCGCGCGATAGCGTTTCTTGCAACTCCTTGTAGGAGCGACCCTCTACATCAGTTCCGCAGGATGGCGTGGAGCGAAGCGATACCCATCGATTACTGCGCAGCTTCCGCATGGGTATCGCTGCGCTCCACCCATCCTACGAGCCACGCAGCTTTCGGCCGCACACCGTCACGCCACCGGCGCTTGCTCCTGTGTGCGCCCACTGGAAGGGATGACCTCCGCGGCGCGCGCGGGTTCGCTCAAAATCATCTGCGCGGCCTTTTCGGCGATCACCAGCACCGGCGAGCAGCTATTGCCGGAGGTCAGGCTGGGCATGATCGAGGCATCGGCGATGCGCAGGCCGGGTATGCCGTGCACGCGCAACTGGCTGTCCACCACCGCGCCCTCGCCCTGGCCCATGCGGCAGGTGCCGGCCGGGTGGAAAATGGTGGTGCCGATCTCGGCGGCGGCGCGGTGCAGGTCTTCCTCGGTCTGGTAGTCCGGGCCGGGCTTGAACTCCACCGGGTTGAAGCGCGCCAGGGCCGGCGCAGCGGCGATGCGCCGGGTCAGGCGGATGGCATCTGCGGCCACGCGCAGGTCCTGCGGGTGGCTCAGGTAATTGGGCTGGATCACCGGCTTGTCGCGCGGATCGAGCGAGCGCAGCGTCACCGAGCCCCTGCTCAGCGGGCGCAGGTCGCAGACCGACGCGGTGAACGCCGGGAAGCTGTGCAGCGGCTCGCCGAAGCGCTCCAGCGACAGCGGCTGCACGTGGTATTCGAGGTTGGCTGAACGCTGGCCCGGGTCGGACCTGGCGAATGCGCCCAACTGGCTCGGCGCCATGGACAGTGGGCCACTGCGCTTGAACAGGTACTCCAGGCCCATGCCCATCTTGCCCCACAGGGTCGAGGCGATCTGGTTCAGCGAAGGTGCACCGTTCATGCGGTAGATCAGCCGCAGCTGCAGGTGATCCTGCAGGTTGCCGCCCACGCCGGACAGTTCATGGCGCACACCAATGCCGTGCTTCTCCAGCAGGCCACGCGGACCGATACCGGAGCGCTGCAGCAATACCGGCGTGTTGATCGCCCCGGCGCAGAGGATTACTTCACGCCGCGCACGCAACTCGCGCCGCGCGCCCTGCCAGTTCACCTCAAGCCCGGCGGCGCGGCCGTTCTCCAGTAGCACACGGAGGGCCTCGACATTGGTCAGTACAGTGAGATTGGCGCGATTGGCGATGGGCCGCAGGAAGGCCTTCGACGCATTCCAGCGCACGCCGGAACGCTGGTTCACCTGGAAATAACCGCAGCCTTCGTTGTCGCCGCCGTTGAAGTCCTCCACCGACGCTATCCCCGCCTGCGCTGCCGCCTCGCGGAAGGCATCGAGGATCGCCCACGACAAGCGCTGCTTCTCCACTCGCCACTCGCCGCCGCCGCCGTGCAGCGCGCTGGCACCCGCGAAGTGGTCCTCCATCTTCATGAACAAAGGCAGCAGGTCGCCCCAGCCCCAACCGGGATTGCCCTCGGCGGCCCAGCCGTCGTAATCCAGCGCCTGGCCACGCATGTAGATCATGCCGTTGATCGAGGAACAGCCGCCCAGCGTGCGTCCGCGCGGGTACTTGATGGCGCGGCCGTTCAGGCCCGGCACCTGCTCGGTGTCGAAGCACCAGTCAGTGCGCGGGTTGCCGATGCAATAGAGGTAGCCGACGGGAATGTGGATCCAGGGATAGTTGTCCGGGCCGCCGGCTTCGAGCAGCAGCACGCGGTTGGCAGGGTCGGCGGACAGGCGATTGGCCAGCAGGCAACCCGCAGGGCCCGCGCCGACGATCAGGTAGTCATAAGCATCCAGTGCCTGGGGCATGGAGAAGTACCTCGTCGTTCTTGTTCTTTTTACTCTGACGAACGAGCCTAGTCGTTCGTTCGTGATAAAAGAACAGTCGTTTCGAGTCACCTGCTGTGCGTTTTCTAACAGCGCGCCTTCTGCCAACGAGAGCCGCCCATGTTCGACTGGAATGACCTGCGCTACTTCCTCGAGCTGCATCGCAGCGGCCGCCTGCTGACCACCGCCAAGCGCCTGGGCACCACCCACGCCACGGTGGCGCGGCATATCGAAAGTATCGAACGCGACCTCGGCACCCAGCTGTTCGCCCAGCACACCGGCGGCTACCAGCTCACCCCGGCCGGCCAGGCGCTGCTCAAGCACGCCGAGGCCATGGAGAACACCGCCCTGCTCGCCCAGGAGGAAATGAGCCAGGCCATCTCGCCGCTGGGGCAGATCCGCATCGGCGTCACCGAAGGCCTGGGCACCATGTTCCTCGCCCCACGCCTGAGCGAACTGATGCAGCGCTACCCCGGCCTGGAAGTGGAGCTGGTGTCAGTGCCGCGCTTCGTCAGCATCACCAACCGCGAGGCCGACATCGCCATCACTTTGGAACGCCCCAGCGCCGACCTGCTCATCAGCCGCCTGCTCACCCGCTACCGCCTGAGCCTGTTCGCCAGCCCCGCCTACCTGAAAAACGCCCCGCCCCTGCGCGATCGCGAAGACCTCTGCAAACACCCCTGGATCGGCTACGTCGACGACCTGCTGTTCAGCCAGGAACTGCTGTTCCACCACAGCTTCTGCCGCCACCCGCAGGTGGTGTTCCGCAGCACCAGCGTGGTCGCCCAGCAACAGGCCGCCCAGGCCGGCATCGGCATCGCCATCCTCCCGCAGTACATGGGCCTGCACGACCCGCGACTGGTACCGGTGCTGCCGGAGGAGTTCATCGAACGGGAATACTGGATGTGTACCCGGCGCGAGCTGCACCGGTCGGTACGGCTACGGTTGGTATGGGATTTTCTGGTGGAAGTCTGTGGGCGGGAACAGGGAATTCTGGTGGGCGGGAAAGCCTCAGTGCCTGCGTAGGGCGTATAAAGCGGAACGCTTTATCCGCCGACCACGAGCGCGGACAGCTCCTGGCCCTGAACCGTCCGCCTAGGTTAGCCCCAGCGACAGCGACGCGCATTGAACTGCAAAGCGAAGCCGGGCAAAGGCCAAGCAATCTTGCCAATCACGTACCACTGCCAATTCAGACAGAACCGGCTCCCCGCCCCCCGTCCTCCGAAAATTTGCTCATAAGGGTTGGGATGAAGCTGGCACTCAACGCCGATTCAAAGCGAGTGGGCGTCTGAAAGGTCTGATTTAGAGCCTTCCCCCTACACTAGTATTGCTGAACCAAGGCTGAACAAACATAACTTCCCTGTCCCGGTAGCGCCCCTGCGCGGCCATCGCTGACAGGAAGTTAAGATGAACGCTCCGCAACAGCCGGATGCCCCTGCCAATCCAACAGACAGCGGTCTTGAATGTCTGGTGACCCTCGCCCGCTTTCACGGCATCGCCGCCAGCGCCGAACAACTGCGGCACGAACTGGCGCACAGCTCCCAGCTTTTCGGTCGCGATCAACTGCTCCTCGCGGCTCGCCAGCTGGGATTGCTCGCCAAGGCAGTGGACACCCAAGCACAGCGCCTCGCCCAGACTCCCCTCCCCGCCATCGCCGAAGCAGGGGACGGCACCTTCTTCATCCTCGCGCGTGTCGACCAGGGCCAGGCGCTGATCCAGGTCCCCGGTCAGTCTCGCCCGCAAACCCTCGCGCTGGACGACCTCACTCACCTGTGGAGCGGTCGACTGATCCTGCTGCGCTCGCAGGCATCTATCGCCGGCGACCTGGCGCGGTTCGACTTCACCTGGTTCATCCCCGCCATCGTCAAGTACCGCAGGCTGCTCGGTGAGATTCTGCTGGCGTCCTTCTGCCTGCAATTGTTTGCCCTCATAACACCGCTGTTTTTCCAGGTAGTAATGGACAAGGTGCTGGTGCACCGCGGCCTGTCGACCCTCGACGTACTGTGCACAGGGCTGCTCGCGGTCCTGGTGTTCGAAAGCCTGCTCAGCGGCCTGCGCAGTTACGTCTTCGCCCATACCGCCAGCCGCATCGACGTGGAGTTGGGATCACGCCTTTACCGCCATCTGATTGCCCTCCCCCTGGCTTACTTCCACGCGCGCCGGGTAGGCGATTCGGTAGCGCGGGTACGCGAACTGGAGAACATCCGCAGCTTCCTCACCGGCAATGCCATCACACTGCTGCTGGACTTGCTGTTCTGCGTGCTGTTCATCGCGGTGATGCTGTTCTACAGCGGCTGGCTGACCCTGGTGGTCATCCTTTCACTGCCGGTCTACGGGCTGCTCTCCCTGTTCATCACGCCACCCTTGCGCGCGCGCCTGCAGGAGAGCTTCAACCGTGGCGCGGAAAACCAGGCGTTCCTGGTCGAGTCGCTGAACGGCATCGATACCGTGAAATCCATGGCCGTGGAACCTCAGTCCACCCGGCGCTGGGACAACCAGCTGGCCGCCTACGTCGCCGCGAGTTTCCGCACGCAGGTGCTCTCCACCCTCGCCAACGAAGGCGTCGGCCTGATCGGCAAGCTGGTTACGGTACTCACTCTCTGGCTCGGAGCGCGCCTGGTCATCGAGGGACAACTGTCGGTCGGCCAACTGATCGCCTTCAACATGCTGGCCGGCCGCGTGGCACAGCCGATCATGCGCCTGGCGCAACTCTGGCCGAACTTCCAGCAGACCGGCGTTTCCATGCAACGCCTGGGTGACATTCTCAACACCCGCAGCGAAGCGGGTGTCGGCCAACGCAGCCCGCTTCCGCCGTTGCACGGCCGTATCGAGTTCGATCAGGTACATTTCCGCTATCGCAGCGACGGTTCCGAAGTGTTGCGCGGCATCAGCCTGGGGATTCGACCCGGCGAGGTCATCGGCATCGTCGGGCGCTCCGGCTCCGGCAAGAGCACCCTGACGCGCTTGCTGCAACGCCTCTACGTGCCCGACCGGGGTCGCGTGCTGGTGGACGGCATGGACCTGGCGCTGGCCGAAGTCTCCTCCCTGCGTCGCCAGATCGGCGTCGTATTGCAGGAGAACCTGCTGTTCAACCGCAGCATCCGCGAGAACATCGCCCTCACCGATCCTGGCGCCCCCCTGGAGCGGGTGATCGAGGTCGCCCACCTCGCCGGTGCCCACGAATTCATCCTGGAACTCCCTGAAGGCTACGACACCGTAGTGGGCGAACATGGTGCTTCGCTCTCCGGCGGCCAGCGGCAGCGCATCGCCATTGCCCGTGCGCTGCTCGGCAATCCGCGCATCCTGATCTTCGACGAAGCCACCAGCGCGCTGGACTACGAGTCCGAACGCATCATCCAGCAGAACATGCAGCGCATCTGCCAGGGCCGCAGCGTGATCATCATCGCCCACCGTCTGACCGCCGTGCGCCAGGCCAACCGCATCGTGGTGCTCGAGCGGGGGCAGATCGTCGAGCAAGGCAGCCATGCCCAACTGCTCACGCTGCAGAACGGGCACTACGCCCGCCTGTACCAACTGCAGCAAGGCTGCGGGGAGGATTAAGCAGATGAAGCCTCGCCTCGCCGCCCAGCACGAACTCCTGCAGCGTTACCACCAGGCGTGGAAACACGCCTGGCGCCAGCGCCGCCAGCTCGACAGCACAGCGCGCCTGCCGCACGAAAGCCACTTCCTCCCGGCAGCCCTCGCCCTGCAGGAAACCCCGGTGCACCCGGCCCCACGCTACCTGCAATGGCTGATCATGGCCTTCGCTGGCCTGGCCTTGCTCTGGGCCTGCATCGGCCAGGTCGACATCGTCGCCACTGCCAGCGGCCGCATCGTGCCCAGCGGCCGCAGCAAGGTCATCCAACCGCACGAAGTGGCCGTGGTGAAAGCCATACACGTGCACGACGGCCAAACCGTGAAGGCCGGCGAACTACTGGTCGAACTGGACAGCAGCCAGACCGGCGCCGACGTCGAGCGCCTGGGCAGCGACTTGCTCGCCAGCCAGGTGGATGCGGTGCGCGCACAGGCCATGCTTGACGCCATCGACAGCCAGCACGCGCCCGCCGATGTGGCCGGCAGATTGCCGCAGGCCGGAGTCGCACAGCAGCAAGCCGCCAATCGCTGGCTGGCAGGCCAATACCAGGAGCTGCATAGCGCCCTGGCCCAACAGGAAGCGCTGATCTCTCAGCGCAGCGCAGAAATACACGCCGCCAAGCAGTCCGCCAGCAAGCTGGAACAGATACTGCCGATTACCCAACGCATCACCGCCGACTATGCGCGCCTGGCGGAAAAAGGCCTGGTGCCCAAGCACCATTACCTGAACAAACAGCAGGAGCAGATGGAGCAGGAGCGTCAGCTCACCGAGCAGAAAAGCCGAATCATCGAACTCACCTCGGCATACCAGGCCGCACGGCAACAACGCGAAACCACCCTGGCGCAGAACCGCCGGGCGATGCTCGACCTGCTGCATCAATCCGAACAGAAAGCCGCAGCGCTTCAGCAGGAACTGCACAAGGCGCAAAGCCTCGACAACCTCACCCGCCTCACCGCACCGGTCGATGGCACCGTGCAGCAACTGGCAATCCACACCGCTGGCGGCGTGGTCACCGAGGCGCAACCGCTGATGGTCCTGGTGCCACGCGACCAACCGGTGGAAATCGAAGCGCAACTGGAGAACAAGGACATCGGCTTTGTCCACCCAGGGCAGGACGTGTCCGTGAAGGTCGAGGCCTTCAATTTCACCAAGTACGGCGTGCTCCACGGAACCGTGCTGGATCTCTCCGAAGACGCTATCGAAGACGAAAAGCGCGGCCTGCTCTACAACCTGCGCATTGAACTTGCGCAGAGCCACATCCGTGTCGGCAGCGAAGATCGGCCACTGACACCGGGCATGGCTGTGCGTGCGGAAATAAAGACGGATAAGCAACGGGTTATCGAGTACTTCCTGAGTCCACTGAAGCGGTATGTGGATGAGAGTTTGGAAGAACGATGAGTCGACCGAGAATTCAGTAAACACAACCATTCTCAGGATACTCCAAACGCCAAGAAAACAATTTTAAAAACCAGAAATGGCCAGACTCAACAACTTCATCACAAGCCAACACGGAGAGACAAATATGACCGTATACAGTGACCTCACGCAAAAAACAGGAAACGAGTTAATTGACTCAATACTCAGCGACCAACATTTTAGACTAAAGAGCGACAGAACAATCTATTGGAGCCGCACAATACCAAACTGGCCAAATGACCCGTACGTATCAAAACAGCTAGATGGTGCCATGCTAGCCCAAGTTCAGTATGCAATGGCCAGATACAGCGAAGTAGCAAATATAAATTTCCGAGAAATAGCCAGCTCCACGGAAACAGAATTAAGCATTACTTCAGCGGAAAATCTGTACAGTATCGGCGCTGCTGGAATTGCGGTCATGAACAACGGAGCTCCTTTCGCCACTGTTCAACTCCAAATCAGCCAACAGAATGAATATGACTGGATAACAGCAGCACATGAGATCGGCCATATCCTTGGCCTGAGCCACACAAAGGAATTAATAAACGGAGTTTATCAAACCAATCCAACAAGCAAAAAATACTCCTTCATAGATACTGTAATGTCGTACAACGGGCAAAGCTCATACCCATTCGACGAAAAATACAGAACCATGCTTTACAAGAACTGGGAATTCCTAGGTCATGCAAAATTAAAAAACCTTAGCATAAATGACATAGCTGCAATCCAATACCTCTATGGAGCAAACTATAATTACAACTCTGACAACACAACCTACATCTACGACCCATCCACTCTAAATTTCTATGACACCATCTGGGATGGAGGAGGCACAGATACTATCGACCTAAGCCGTTTCTCGCTGGGTACCGATTTGAATCTGACAAACGGCACACGCAGCTCTGTTTACATCCCCGTAAACCGTAACGATGGCGACATCACTAGAATGTACAACGGTACTAGTGCCATCGGCATAGCTTATGGCGCAAACATAGAAAATGCTCGAGGCACACAAGGTAACGACACCATTACTGGCAATGAACTTAACAACACTATTTGGGGAGAGAGCGGAAACGATATAATATACGGAAACGATGGAAACGACTTACTTTACGGCGGTACGGGGAACGATACTCTTTACGGTGGAGCAGGAAATGACACTTTGGACGGTGGCACCGGGTCCGACACGATGTTTGGTGGTGCAGGAAACGATATCTACTACGTCGACAGCGCCGGGGACACGGTCACCGAGAATAGCAACGAGGGCATCGACACCGTAAATTCCAGCGTTAGTTTCACGCTGGCATCTAATATTGAGAACTTGACACTTGCGGGAAGTTCATCAATAAACGGATTCGGTAACAATCTGAACAATATCATTCTAGGAAACGGTTACGATAACGTTCTCTTCGGAAATTCCGGCAATGACGTAATGCAGGGATTTGGTGGGCGCGACACTCTGTACGGAGGCGACGGAAACGATACTCTGTATGGCGATGCAGGTGGCGACTTACTGTATGGCGGCAACGGAAATGATCAATACAACATTTTCGACGCATCAGCATCAATAATTGAATATCAAAGCGAGGGAATAGACACTATCACCATCTGTTCCGATAGCATACTTTCGCACAAGATGACCGAAAACCTCGAGAACTTCTACTCGCCATCCCTCGGAAACAACATCAGCATTGTGGGAAATGACTTATCCAACAGCATTCGCATTGGCGGCGGCAACAACGTAATCACTGGCGGAAAGGGCGATGACATCCTGTCAGGTGGAGGTGGTAATGACACATATATATTCAACAGAGGCGACGGTTCCGATCGAATCCAAGAAGCCGGAAAAGATGTAGCGTCCTCCAAGACAGATGTGGATGTCCTTCAATTTGGGGAAGGCATTAACTTTGATCAACTCTGGTTTAGCAAAGAGTCGTTCTATGGAACCCTGACAGTAGGACTTATCGGAACCACTGACAAAGTTTCTATTGAATTCTGGTATCCAAATCAACAGACAAATTGGTCAGAGAACTATATCGAAAAATTCCAAACCAGCGATGGAAAAACCCTGTCACTTGGAAAAGTTGACCAGCTGGTCAACGCCATGGCGGCGTTCTCACCTCCTGCGCTTGGTCAGACCACCCTCCCCTCCAACTATCAGCAGACACTTGCACCGGTGATAGCTGCTGCTTGGAGCTGATTTAGCTTTGGCGGTGTTCGCAAGAGCACCGCCCTCTATATTTATCTGCTCATGGACTAAACCATGCCTAAAGTCAGCGTAGTACTTCCCGTTTATAATGGAGAAGCATTCCTAGGTGAATGCCTTGACTCACTTCTCGCACAAAGCCTCAAGGACTTTGAAGTCCTACTCATTAATGATGCCTCTACAGACAGCAGTCAAGAAATCTGTCAGCAATATCAAAGCCGTGACAAACGTATCCGCTACATCGAAAATTCGACCAACTTAGGCACCGCCAGCACTACCAACCTCGGACACCGACTAGCGCAGGGCGACTATATTGCACATGCCGACCAAGATGATATATCAGAACCGCAACGTTTGGGATGGCAAGTAAATTTCCTCAAGAACAATCCAAGTATTTGCATGGCTAGCGGGCAGATGCGAGCATTTGGCTCAAGCAGCGGGGCTTTAAGCGCACCACAACTAGATGCTGATATAAAGACAAATTTTTTGCCAGCCATGCATAACCTATTCAACCCTACGATAATGATTCGAAAGTCCTTCATCGAAGAGCATGCATTGAGCTTCGACCCAATTCAGAAGGGCGCTGCAGACTATGGATTCTTCGTAAATTCAATGTGCCGTGGAGGAAAGTTCGCCAATCTCCCGAAAACTCTGTTGAGCTATCGTTCGCATAGTCAACAGCAGTCCGGAAACCGAGGATTGATGGAAGAAATTACTAGCGGCATCCGCCGCCAGGTACTCAATGAGTTCTTTCCTGAACTCAACCAACCCGATGTTGATCGTGTGGAGCCTTTGCTCCGTTGGCTGAGCCCACCCTCTCTGCCTGTAACTGAGGTAGAGGCCGGTCTTGATGTGCTGCCACGTCTGCTTAGTAGCAATACTTCAAGGCATGGAGAGAGCCGCGAGCAACGCGACGGCTTCCTTCAAGCCTGTCAACGCCGCTGGAGCGATGGGATACAACAGTTAAGATCCTAATCACCCTTTCAGCTATAGACAACATGATGAACTCCTTAATATATCAAATTTATTACGACACAAACTCCAAGAACTCACTGGACCCTGGATTCGTTCCACTGAACAATACTGACAACCAAAGACCAGACTGGTACGAACTATGGGTTATCAAAAAATTTCTGGAAAATGAAAATCTTTCCGACGACACCTGGTACGGATTTCTATCCCCCAAATTCCACGCAAAAACCGGCCTGCGAGCAGAGGATATTTACAGCTTTATAAACAAGGTTGACTCAAATACAGATGTAGTCACGATATCGTACTCTTGGGATCAACTCGCCTACTTCATAAACCCCTTTGAACAGGGTGATTTATTCCATCCCGGCCTTATGAAATGCAGCCAGGAATTCTCCGACCTTATGGGAATCGACCTAGACATACCCACCTTTGTCGGACACTCTGGCAACAGTGCTTTCTGTAACTTCATCATCGCCAAACCTGCCTACTGGAAAAAATGGCTCGAACTTGCTAGCGCCTTATTTGACTTGGTCGAAAAAGGCAAAGAGCCATTAGCCAAAGAACTAGGCGGAATGACCAGTTATGGATCGGTACGAAACAAAGCGCCATTGAAAACCTTCGTGCAAGAGCGCTTCCCATCGATTATTTTGTCCAGCAACGAGTTCAACACCAGCAGCCTCGACATAAGCCACACCCCCATTTTCAGGCGATTGTTCGACGAAACCCCTCGCACACGCCGCTTATTGCAGACTTGCGATTTTCTAAAGAGTGAATATTCAAAGTCCAAAGACCCCGATCTACTGACAGCTTATTGGAAGATCAGAGCCTTGATACCCAGGAAATTCTAAATCGCACTCCACCCCGATTGAACTCAGACCTGTCGAATCACAGCAGCGTAGCTGGCGACCATTTCTTCGCCAATATATTGGGATGAACTGCAGTAATGGTCAGGATACGCCAGGGGTAGTGGTCTCCTGAGCGGCTAGTCAGGTGCCGGGATAGGTGGAGATATATAAAGGCCTGGAAATGCTCCTGGGAAATCTGACAACTAACACCAGCAGTCACGGCCAACAGGAAAAATCCCCAGCCCCACCAACCGGCATCGACTGTCGACCCCAATATTTCTCTCACTGTCATTAATTCAGCATGAATCATCCATCCCTGACATCCCATCCAAAGACATGCTCCTCGCTCATGCAAGGCACATTGCCCGAAAAATCTCTGCCGGCACTCCGGTTATTGGCACGTCTAACCGACAAAGGAAACGGCCTGGTCGGAATTGCGTCACCTTCGCTTCGCGATGCCACTGAACAGGCCGATACAAATGAAGCATATCCATTCTGTCGATCCCCATGGAGTGCGCTCCTCCAAACCAACGACGCGCCATTTGCGCAGGTCTGTACTTTCAACCGGACCAATCATTACCGCCAGTTGCTGAAGACTTTCCGCACGCTGGTCAGATTGGATCCATCGCGCTCCGACACCCAACTCTATGTTGGCGTTAAAAGAGTCAGGAACTGCGACTACAGCCTCCGCTCGCAATATAAAAATCCAATTACTATCAATATTAATTAAACAGGGAGCATTCACGATGCCAGTCCATCTTTCCAATAGTAAGGATACACCCACTGTAAGCATTATTACGCCCACATGGAACCGCGAGGAATTTTTACCTTTTGCCTATCATTCATTTTGCGCACAGCAGGATGTTTCTATCGAATGGATAGTCATCGATGACAGCAATAAGCCGAGCGCCTTCATTTCAACACTAAACGACCCAAGAGTTACCTACCTGCACCTTTCCTCAAGAAAAACAATAGGTGAGAAGCGAAACATCGCAATTGAACTTTCTCGCGGAGAAATTATTGCACACTTCGATGATGATGAGATCTATGGACCTAACTATATCAGCACCATGCTTGAGCATATGCGCCTTCAAGAAGCAGACTTTGCCAAGCTCAGTGCATTCTTTCTCTACAGCACCATCCATCATGCGTTCGCATATTGGGACTTGATGCACACAAGTGGCTTGCACTTCCGGTGGGATGAAGGGCCGATGACAGTCCTTAGCTTTCCAGCGAACAGTAAAAGATTCGCTGACAACTATCTTGGATTTGGCTTCAGCTACATTTACACAAAACGCTTATGGGCTTCCCAGCCATTCGAGCCGGTTTCATTCAATGAAGATGGTATTTTTGCGGCCGCAGCACGTGCACGAGGAGTCCGACTTGCATTACCCGCGGACGAGATGGGTTTATGCTTGCATGTAGTTCACAATTCCAACACCTCTGTCAGTTTCCCACAATCCATTTTGCCTGAAAGGCTTGTTAATCGTCATTTATCCTATTTCCGGGAAACTCTCGGCAAAATTTTTCCGCGGGACCCGGCAGCAATCTGAGAAACCCATAAATGACACTCTAGCCAAATAACTTCTGAAACCAATAGCCCCGATACAACAAAAGAGTAAGAGTCGAAAAGGAATAATCCTACACTCGAATAGGAAATATCTATAAGCCCATCTGACAAAATACCCACTTCTGGTCAGACGCCCCTTAGAGACTTTGAAATGAAGCGCCCTTCTCGAATACCGCCAGCACGTCCCAATCAGCATCGCCAGGCCAGTCTCGTCCAGAAGGTCTTTGCACAAGTCACGGCGCTCTATCAGAGCAATCAGTACACACAGGCCTTAGAGCTTTGCCGTAGCAAGCTGCTGAAACTTGCACCGAGTCATCCCGGTGGCCTGCTTTATGCCGGCGTTATCAGCTACCTAAGCAACGACCTGCAAGAATCCGAACACTATCTCAAGGCTGCCGCAGCCGCGGGTAACAGCTTCGACGCTTATACCAATCTCGGGCTCACACTTGCGGCCATGCACCGATTGCCGGAGGCTGAGTCAGCCTATCGTCGCGCCGTTGCGCTGAATCCACGTGCGGCCCAAGCCTGGAACAACCTGGGCAATATCCTGAAGAACAGCTTCAAGGCCGAGCGCCGCCAGGAAGCGCTGGAGTGCTACCGACGAGCGATCGCGGCCAATCCTGGCTACGCCAATGCGCACAACAACCTCGGCCATGCGCTCGACTCGATCCTGGGTGACAAGGCTGGTGCAGAGGAGAGCTTCCGCGCCGCCATCGCCCACGATCCAAACTACCTCCAGGCCCACCTCAATCTGGCGGACATTCTTGAGCGAAGTGGGCGGCCGGACGATGCCTTGAACAGCCTCCGGCAGGCGCTCGTCCTGCAGCCGAACAATTTCCAGCTCATCGGCCGCATCCTTGGCCTGCGTCGCGGCCTCACCGACTGGGACGAAAACCAGGGCCCTGCAATGAGCGACTTCCTGGCCGCGCTGCCGCAGGGCGATTCCAGCGAGTTCCAGCCTTTGAATCTGCTCGCCTGGCCGGAAATCGACGCGGCCACCCAGTGCCGCCTGGCGGGTCTGTTTGGCCGCACCCGCTGGGCCGCTGCGCTGGCGGTGCCGCCCATGGTTTCCACGGTTGCCAGCGCCCGCAACGGGCGCCTGCGGGTGGGGTATCTGTCGGCGGACTTTCGCAATCACCCGGTGGCTCATCTGGTCACCCAGGTCATCGCCGCCCACGACCGGGAGAATTTCGAAGCATTCCTGTATGCCTACGGGCCGGAAGTGGATGACGCCGAGCGACGCCAGCTGATCACCGCAGCCGACCATTTCACGGTCGTCAGCCGTATGGAGGACCAGGAAGTCGCCACCCTGATTCGCGATGACCGGATCGATATCCTGGTCGACCTCACCGGCTACACCACCCATGCCCGACCGGGCATCTGCGCCTTGCGGCCGGCCCCCGTCATTGCATCGTGGATTGGCTACATGGGCTCTCTGGGCGAGCCTCGTCTGGCGGATTACATCATCGGCGACGCCATTGCCACGCCGCCGGCAAATGCCTGGCAGTTCAGCGAGGCACTGGCGCTGATGCCCGAGTGCTTCCAGCCGAACTGCCCTTTGACGCCACTGGCCCCGCCACCACCACGGTCGCAAGAGGGTTTGCCGGACAACGCCGTGGTCTTCTGCAGCTTCAATCAGGTCTTCAAATTGACGCCGCAGCTCTGGGACGACTGGTGCGAAATTCTCCGCAATGTTCCCGACAGCGTGTTGTGGATAGCACCGGGGTCTTCGGAGGTCATCCGCAGCAATCTGCTGAAGGAGACCCGGAAGCGTGGCGTCGCGGCAGAGCGCATTGTCTTTGCCGCCCGCAAACCCTTGGCGGAACATCGCGCGCGGCTCGCCCTCGCCGATATCGCCCTGGACACCTTCCCCTACAACTCCGGCGCCACCGCCAGCGATACCCTGCGTGCCGGTGTGCCACTGGTTACCTACATGGGCGAAACGCTGGTCAGCCGCATGGCTGGGAGCCTGTTGCACGCGTTGAATTTGCAGGAACTGTGCACCACCAGCCGTCGTGACTATGTGGAACTGGCCATCGCACTGGCCAAGGACGCCGCCAAACGGCAGGCGATTCGCCAGAGACTCGGCGAGCAGTTGACGACCTCGGTGCTGTACCAGCCCGAGAAGTTCGCCGCTCAACTCGAGCAACTGTTCAACGCCATGCACGAGCAGGCCAGGATCGGACGGCGCGAAACCATCGATCTCACCAGGCGCTCAGCGCCGGCATGAAATCCGCTCGGGCGTAACCGGAAGGTAGCCGGAAACCGGCATCCAATTTCACCACAGAGAACTTGAATAGAGGCCCAGCCTCCTCTTTTTCGGAGCACAGCATGCGCCAGCATCGTCCTACCCTTTCCGCGCAATCCGTTCTGGCCGCGCTGCAGAGCGGCAACGCTGAGCGCGGCGAAGCCATGGCGCGACAGCTGCTACGGACCAAGCCCCGCGATGCAGAAGTACTGCACCTGTGTGGCGCCGCCTGCCTGATGCTGGGAAAGGCTGCCCAGGCACGGGAGCTGTTCAAGCGCGCGCTGGGGGTGCGCAAGGACGCCTCCTGCTACCTGAACCTGGCCCTGGCCGAGCAGAGCCTGGGAGACACGCCGGCCAGCTCGGAGGCGCTGCGCAACTGCCTGCGCCTGGAACCCGGAAACGCGAAAGCGGCCAACAACCTGGCCAATCTCCTCGACCACCAGCGTCACTACGCCGAGGCTGAGCAGTTCTATCGCCAGGCCATTGCCAGCCAGCCCGGTTACCTGCTGGCCTACAAGAACCTGGGCAATCTCTTACGCACGCAGGGCAGGCAGGAAGAGGCGATGTCGCTCCTCGAGCACGCCCTGGCGCTGAGTCCCGGCAGTGCCGAATTGCAGTTGGAATTTGCCAGGGCACTGGAAGACGGCAAGCGCTTCGCCGACGCCGCTGGCTGGTTCGCCAAGGCCGGTAGCTGGGCCGAATTGCAGTGGGTGTTGCGGGCCTTGGCCAGCTGGCCGCAACTGGCCGCGACCGATGCCGCCACCCTGCAGCAACTGGGCAATCCGACTCAGGAATCCATCGATCCCTGGAGCCTGATCAACCTGCCGGCACTGACTCCCGAGCTGCACCGCGATGCCGGTCACCACTTTGCCGAGTCCAACTGGCCTGGAGAACTCACCGCCGCACCGCTGGCCGTCGAGCCCGAGCAGAATGAACGACTGCGCATCGGCTACCTGTCCAGCGACTTCTATGGCCACGCGACGATGCACCTGATGATGGGCGTGCTGGAAGCGCATGACAGCGCCAAGGTGGATATCCAGCTGTTCGACTACAGCCCACCGCGCGAGGACTATTTCACCCGCCGCATTGCCGCGACCGGGCTGCCGCGCCATGAGTTGCGCGAGTTGTCCGACGAGGCGGCAGCAAAGCTGATCGCCGAGCAGCGCCTGCACCTTCTGGTCGACCTGAAGGGCTACACCACCGGCGCGCGCCTGGGTATCACTGCGCGGCGTCCGGCGCCGGTGATCGTCAGTTGGCTGGGCTATCCGGGCAGCCTGGGTCATCCGCGGTTGGCCGATTATCTGATTGGCGATGCCACCTTGACCCCGGCCGAACATGCCGGGCACTTCAGCGAAACCCTGGCGCTGATGCCGCACAGTTACCAGCCCAATGACCGTGATCGGCCACTGGCCGATCACGCCAGCCGCATCGATGCAGGGCTGCCGGAACACGGCTTGGTGTTCTGCAGCTTCAACCAGTTGCTCAAGCTGAATCCCGGCGAGTTCGAACTCTGGTGCCGGCTGCTACGGGAGGTGCCCGGCAGCGTTCTGTGGCTGCTGGAGCCCGAGGCGACGGAAGCTTGCGACAACCTGCGCCGGGAAGCACAGGCGCGCGGCGTCGACGCCGAGCGCCTGGTGTTTGCACCTCGGCTGAAGCAGGACGAACATCTGGCACGCCTGGCATTGGCGGACCTGGCTCTGGACAGCTTCCCCTGCACCTCGCACACCACCGCCAGCGATGCTCTGTGGGTCGGCGTACCGCTGATGACTCGGCTCGGGGAGACGTTCACCAGCCGAGTGGCGGGCAGCCTGCTGAAGGCGCACGGGTTCGATGAGCTGGTGGCAACCGATACGCAGGACTATTTCGAACGGCTCAAGGCGCTGGCCCTGGACCACGCGAAACGCGATGACCTGCGCCAGCGGCTGCGCGCAGCGAGAATGACATCGCCGCTGTTCGACACAGCGCGCTTCACCCGCGATCTGGAAGGCTTGTACCGACGCATCTGGGAGCACCACTGCAGTGAGCCGGAAGAGCGCCCGGAGGTTGTGGTGACAGCTTATTTGTAGGAGCGAGCTTGCTCGCGAACCCAGCCAACGCCGGGGCCCAGAGGAAAGCTGTTCGCGAGCGAGCTCGCTCCTACGAGAGCAAAGCGCTGGGGCGTTACTCCGCGCGGGCGTGCTCGACCTTGTCGGAGGCGGACCAGAGGCGGTAGCGCACTTCGACGTCCTTCGGCGCGTAGATCACGATGGGCAGCTTGCTGTTGTAGCGCAGCACGAAGCCTTCGCCGATCACCGGGACGAAGTCCTTCTTGCTCTTGCCTTCCGGGCAGGCCATCAGGGTGCTGGCCGGGCCGCTGACCTTGTCCAGGCGGTAGTAGGAGTAGCCCCAGCCTTCCAGGGTCTTCTCTTCCAGGGTGCCGCCCAGGCGCTGACGGTTACAGTCGACGGTCAACGTCTTGCCGGCGAGGATCTCGACCTTGAAGTTCTCTTCATGGGCCTGCTTGGGCAGGTGGATGACCTGGCGCACGAAGCCTTCATCAGCCTTGGGATAGGGCGCGACATCTTCGAGCTTGGCGGCGTTGGCCAGGGTGGCGGTGGCGCTGAGCAGCAGCGCGGCGGGCAGGGCGAAACGAGCGAACGGCATGAAGCCTCCTTGCAGAAAATTGAAGGGCGAGCGCACCGCGCGGGTGCGCTCGTCCGAGCCTCTCTGACCGTCAGATTGTACGAATGCTCCTACAGCCATGCCCTGAGTTGTATCAAGCTACTTCACCGCCGGCCTTCGCCTGCTGTTCCAGGTGCGCCTGCAACTGCGGGTCGAGATTGAGGTTGTAGGCGAGCTCGTCGAGGTAGGTGCGCTCGGTGTCCTGCTGGTCGTCTACCAGCATCACGCTGACCAGGTACATCTCGGCGGCTACCGCGGGGTCCCCCTGGGCTGCCCGGGCGACATCGGCGGCGTCGAGCGGCTTGCACATTTCGGCGTCGATCCACGCTTGCAGCTGCGGCTCGCCGGCATGGCGCTGCAACTCGGCCTGGATGGCCGCCTGTTCGCGCTCATCGATACGACCGTCAGCCTTGGCCGCCGCCAGCATCGCCTGGAGGATGGCATGGCTGTGCGCCTCGGCTTCGGGGCCGTCGAGCTGGTCGACAGTGGTCAGCGATTGCTGCTGGGAGGGATTGGCGCTCTGCTGGCGCTGCCAGTTCTGATAGGCCTGGTAAGCCATCATGCCCAGTGAGGCGAGCATGGCGTAGTTGACGCCGCCCCCCGTGGAACGACCCTGGGATGCACCGCCAGCGCTGCTGCCACCGCCGAGCATGCTGCCCAGCACACCACCCAGGCCGCCCAGACCACCGCCGCCGGAGCCACCCGCGCCAGCGCCGCCGAGAATCGAACCGAGGCCACCGCCACCGCCGCCGCCCAGCAGCCCACCGAGCAAGCCACCCAGGCCACCGAGCGGGTCCGCGCCACCGGCGCCGCCCTGTTGCTGTTGTGCTGCCGAGCCTTGTCCGGCCCGCAGCAGTTGTTCCAGTAGATCGGTTGTGTTCATGACCAGTCCCTCGCCATCGCGCGGTGTGCGTTGGGCAACGATAGTCCCGCCACACCGATGCGCCAGCGCCGTCCGCCGGCCGGCCCGGAATGGGCGGGACGCCCAGCGACGGAGACTGCTGCGCGGCGCCGGCGGGTGCCAGGCGAAGCGGCGCCGGCGCGAGCTTTATCCAGCGCTTGCGAGGGTGGTCACGGGTTTACGCGGGTACGGCATCCAGCGCTTTCTGCGCCTGCGCTTCCAGCTCGACCTTGAGGCCGGCGTCGAGACTCAGCTGGCGCGCCAGTTCATCGAGATAGGCGCGCTCCATGAAGTTGGTCTCGTCGACCATCAGCAGGCTGGCCAGGTACATCTCGGCGGCCATTTCCTCGCTGGTGGCAGCGCGGGCGACTTCGGCCGGGTCTAGCGGCTTGGCCAGTTCGCGGTCGAGCCAGCCTTGCAGCTCGAGGTCGCCGGTGAGTTTGGCAATCTCGCCATCGATCAGTTGGCGTTCGCGATCATCGATATGTCCGTCGGCCTTCGCGGCGGCGACGATGGCCCGCAGGATGGCGTGGCTGTGCTGCTCGGCCTGGGCCGGCGGCAGGCGGTCGACGGTCTGCGGCTCGCCGCGCGGGGCGCTGGCCTGTTTCTGCTGCCAGTTGCCGTAGGCCTTGTAGGCGAGCACGCCGAGCGCCGCCAGGCCGCCATAGGCGACGACCTTGCCGCCCACCTTGCGCGCCTTCTTGCTGCCCATCAGCAGGCCCAGCGCACCCGCCGCCAGGGCGCCGCCACCGGCGCCGGAGAGCAGGCTGCCGAGGTCCAGGCCACCCTTGCTGCCGCCCTGTGCGGGTTGGCCGCCGCCCTGCTGGGCCAGGCCCTTGTTCTGCATCAGTTCCTGCCCGGACTTGAGCAGTTGGTCGAGCAGGCCGCGTGTGTTCATGGCGATCTCCACTAGCTATCGAGATGAAAAGTCAGGCCTCCGACTCTAGCTCGCAGCCTTGTGACAGCGGAGTTGCAGAGTGCTTCCGGATATTGCGGGCCTTTCTCGGCGGGTCCGCAGGGCAAATAGGCAACTTCCATTCGATTAAAAAGAATGCTCCTATAGATTTTCGATAGTCAACAATGAAATGCGCCGAGACCGGCTAGACAAGGCTCTAGATCGAGGCTCCGCGCGCCAGCGGCCAAACGCCCATGATGACCCTCCGCCAGATCCGCCACTTCATCGCCGTCGCCGAGACCGGCTCGATCTCCGCCGCTGCCCAGGCGGTGTTCATTTCCCAGTCGACCCTGACGCTGGCCATCCAGCAACTGGAAGAAGAGATCGGCGTGCGTCTGTTCGACCGCCACGCCAAGGGCATGACCCTGACCCACCAGGGCCATCAGTTCCTGCGCCAGGCGCACCTGATCCTGGCCACCGTGGAGAACGCCAAGCGCAGCCTGCAGCAGAGCACCGACCAGGTGGCCGGCAGCCTGACCATCGGGGTGACCAGCCTGGTGGCGGGCTATTACCTGGCCGACCTGATCAACCGCTTCCAGCGCGCCTTCCCCAACGTGAAGACCCGCGTGGTGGAGGACGAGCGCCCGTACATCGAGCACCTGCTGGTGAGCGGCGAGATCGACGTCGGCGTGCTGATCCTCTCCAACCTGGAAGACCGCCACGCCCTGCAGACCGAGGTGCTCACGCACTCGCCGCACCGCCTCTGGCTGCCGGCACAGCACCCGCTGCTGGAACGCGACAGCATCGCCCTGGCCGATGTGGCGGGCGAGCCATTGATCCAGCTGAACGCCGACGAGATGGGCCTGCACACCCAGCGCATCTGGTCGCGCGCCGGGCTGGTGCCGCAGGTGACGCTGCGCACCGCCTCGGTGGAAGCCGTGCGAAGCCTGGTGGCGGCGGGCCTGGGCCTGTCGATCCAGCCGGACATGACCTACCGTCCCTGGTCGCTGGAAGGCGACATCATCGAGGCGCGGCCGCTGGTGGACCTGTCCGAACCATTGGACGTCGGCCTGGCCTGGCGTCGCGGCACCGCGCGGCCGGCGCTGGTGGACCCATTCCTCACCGTCGCCCGCGAGCAGCCCAACGCAAAGCGCCTGTCGATCTGAGGAGCGGATTACACAAACACGCCGAGCCAATGTAGGGCGAATAACCGCTCGCGGTTATCCGCCAAATGGACCGGGAGAAAATGGATGGCGGATAACGCTTGCAGCGTTATGCGCCCTACGAAAGCCGCTACGCAATGGCAAAACGCCTTGCGATCTAGAGGCTTACAGCGTTCGATTTAATCGAACGGCGCTTTCAGTAATTAGAATTTGTCGACCCCACGTCCGGACTCTAGTCTCTCGTCCCATACCAAAGGGCCAAGTTCCGGGCACCGCCCCTACGCCGGAGCACGCACATGGCCCCCGAAAACAAGACAGATAAAAGACGAGTTTCCAAGATGACCGGCGCAACCCTGCATACCGCCTTGCTGATCGACGGCCAACTGGTCGCCGGCGAAGGCATGGCCGAGCCGATCATCAACCCGACCACGGGCGAAACCATCGCCAGCATCGCCGACGGTTCCATCGACCAGGTCGAGCAGGCCATCGCCGCTGCACACCGTGCCTTCCCCGCCTGGGCCCGTACCACGCCCGCGCAACGTTCCGCCGCGCTGCTGGCCATCGCCGATGCCATCGACAAGCGCGCGAACGATCTCGCCCAACTGGAATCGCTGAACTGCGGCAAGCCGCTGCATCTCGCGCGCCAGGACGATATCCCCGCCACCGCCGACGTGTTCCGCTTCTTCGCCGGCGCCGTGCGTTGCCAGCAGGGCCAGCTCGCCGGCGAGTACGTGCCCGGCCACACCAGCATGGTGCGCCGTGACCCGGTGGGCGTAGTCGCTTCGATTGCGCCTTGGAACTACCCGCTGATGATGGCGGCGTGGAAAATCGCCCCCGCGCTGGCCGCCGGCAACACGCTGGTGTTCAAGCCGTCCGAGCACACCCCGCTGAGCATCCTGGCGCTGGCGCCGGCATTGGCCGAAATCCTCCCCGCCGGGGTGATCAACATTGTCTGTGGCGGCGGCGAAGGCGTCGGCAGCCACCTGGTCAGCCACCCGAAGGTGCGCATGGTCTCGCTCACCGGCGACATCGTCACCGGCCAGAAAATTCTCCAGGCTGCCTCGCGCACGCTCAAACGCACCCACCTGGAACTGGGCGGCAAGGCGCCGGTGATCGTCTGCAACGATGCCGACCTCGAAGCCGTGGTCCAGGGCGTGCGTACCCATGGTTACTACAACGCCGGCCAGGACTGCACCGCTGCCTGCCGCATCTACGCCCAGGCCGGTATCCATGACCGCCTCGTCGCCGAGCTGGGCGATGCCGTGGCGAGCATCCGCTTCGCCCGCAAGCGCGACGCCGATAACGAGATCAGCCCGCTGATCAGCGCCCGCCAGCGCGACCGCGTGGCCAGCTTCGTCGAGCGCGCCCTTGGCCAGCCGCACATCGAGCGCGTCACCGGCGCCGCCGTGCATTCGGGCCCCGGTTTCTACTACCAGCCGACCCTGCTGGCCGGCTGCAAGCAGCAGGACGAGATCGTCCAGCGCGAGGTGTTCGGCCCGGTGGTCACCGTGACCCGCTTCGATCAGCTGGAACAGGCGGTGGACTGGGCCAACGACTCCGAATACGGCCTGGCCTCCTCGGTGTGGACGCAGAACCTCGACAAGGCCTTCCAGATCGCCAACCGCCTGCAGTACGGCTGCACCTGGATCAACACCCATTTCATGCTCGCCAGCGAGATGCCCCACGGCGGGCTCAAGCGCTCGGGCTACGGCAAGGACCTGTCCAGCGACTCGCTGCAGGACTACAGCGTGGTGCGCCACATCATGGCGCGCCACGGCCAGCAACTGGATTGAACGACCCCGGCGGCGCCCCCGCCGGTCCATAAGAAAGCACCCCGGCGAATCGGCGCGCCCGCTCGCACGAGGGTGGTTGCTCGATTGAACTGCCCCACCAATAGAGACAACAACGAGAGGGAGACACCCGATGCGCAAGACCGCACTGCTCAGTGCCATCACCACCGCCCTGCTGGCCAGCGCCGGCGTCCAGGCCGCCGAGGCCCTGAAGGAAGTCGGCAAAGGCGAAGGCCGTCTGGACATCATCGCCTGGCCCGGCTACATCGAGCGCGGCCAGTCCGACAAGAACTACGACTGGGTGACCCAGTTCGAGAAGGACACCGGCTGCCAGGTCAACGTGAAGACCGCCGCCACCTCCGACGAGATGGTCAGCCTGATGGCCAAGGGCGGCTACGACCTGGTCACCGCTTCGGGCGACGCCTCCCTGCGCCTGATCTACGGCAAGCGCGTGCAGCCGATCGATCCGTCGCTGATCCCCAACTGGAAGAACATCGACCCGCGCCTGAAGGACGCCGCCTGGTACGTGGTCAACGGCAAGACCTACGGCGCGCCGTACCAGTGGGGCCCGAACCTGCTGATGTACAACACCAAGGTCTTCCCCACCGCGCCGGACAGCTGGAAAGTCGTGTTCGACGCGCAGAACCTGCCCGACGGCAAGCCGAACAAGGGCCGCGTGCAGGCCTACGACGGCCCGATCTACGTCGCCGACGCCGCGCTGTACCTGAAGGCCACCCAGCCGGAACTGGGCATTACCGACCCCTACCAGCTCGACGAGAAGCAGTACGCCGCCGTGGTCGAACTGCTGCGCAAGCAGCATGACCTGATCCACCGCTACTGGCACGACACCACCGTGCAGATGAGCGACTTCAAGAACGAAGGCGTCGCCGCTTCCAGCGCCTGGCCGTACCAGGCCAACGCCCTGAAGGCCGAAGGTCAGCCGATCGCCACCGTGTTCCCGAAGGAAGGCGTCACTGGCTGGGCCGACACCACCATGCTGCACGCCGAAGCCCAGCATCCGAGCTGCGCCTACAAGTGGCTGAACTGGTCGCTGGAGCCCAAGGTGCAAGGTGACGTGGCTGCCTGGTTCGGCTCCGTGCCGGCCGTGCCGGAAGGCTGCAAGGCCAGCACCCTGCTGGGCGGCGAAGGCTGCGCCACCAACGGCTACAACCAGTTCGACAAGATCGCGTTCTGGAAGACCCCGGTGGCCGAGGGCGGCAAGTTCGTCCCGTACAGCCGCTGGACCCAGGACTACATCGGGATCATGGGCGGCCGCTGATTTCGGCTCCCCTCTCCCT
>NZ_JAOCBT010000033.1:0-52486 GCF_029840045.1 Pseudomonas sp. GD03903
GTTCGTCGAGCATGAACATCCGCCCCGTCAAACAGGCTGCCATTGGCGCCCAGCAGCGGCTGGCGCTGTGGCTGCCGGCGCTGCTGCTGTTTGCCTCCGGCGCGGCGGCGCTGGTGTTCCAGGTGCTGTGGGTGAAGCAGCTGTCGCTGGTGGTGGGCGTGGAGGTCTATGCCGTGACCACGGCGATCAGCGCCTTCTTCGCCGGCCTGGCCCTGGGCGGGCTGGCTTTCGGCCGGCTGGCGGATCGCCTGGTGCGGCCGCTGCGCCTCTACGCGGCGCTGGAGGCCCTGGTGGCGCTGCTGGCCGTCGCCTCAACCGTTGCGCTGGCCAATGCCGCCAGCGCTTTCGTATTTCTGCAGGCGGCATTCGGCTTCCTGGCCTGGGCGCTGCCGTTGCTGCTGGTGGGCGTGCCGGCATTCTTCATGGGTGGCACGCTGCCGGTTCTGGTACGTGCCGTGGAGCCCGCCGACGGGCAGATGGGCCGCGCGGGCGGCGGGCTGTATGCCGCCAACACCGCGGGTGCCATTGCGGGCACGCTGCTGGCGGCTTTCGTGCTGCTGCCGACGCTGGGCGTGCTGTGGAGCGCCTATGCGGCAGCAGCCTGCAATCTGATCGCCGCCACGGGGGCTCTGTTGCTGCGCCGCGATACCGGCAGAGCGCCGGGCGAGAGCGAGCTTGTGGCCGCCCCGCGCAGCAACGCGGCGCGCCTGGCCATCGCCTTGTACTGCGTGGCCGGTGGCGTCGCGCTGGGCTACGAGGTGGTCTGGACGCAGTCCATCGTGCAGTTCATGAGTACCCGGACCTTCGCTTTCGCCGTGGTGCTGGCCACCTACCTCTGCGGCCTGGTGCTGGGCAGCGCCCTGTATGCCCGACGCGCGGACCGGGTGAGCGATCCCTGGGGCCTGTTCGGTCTGCTGATTGCCGCGGCAGGGCTGCTGGCCATCCTGCAGGTCGCCGGGCTCGGCAACTGGCTGATCGGCCTGCAGAGCCGCGCCGAGTGGCTGGTGCTGCAGGCCGGCGGCAGCGAGCTGGCCGGCATGTGCGCGCGCTTTGCGGTGGCAGCGGTGTGCGTGGTGTTCCTGCCGACGACGTTGCTGGGTGCGGCGTTCCCCATCGCCCTGCGCCTGGCGGTGGATCGCCGGCATGTCGGCCGCGACGTGGGCGTGGTGGTGGCACTCAATACTCTGGGCGGCATCGTCGGCGTGATGCTGACCGGCTTCGTCCTGGTGCCGGGGCTCGGCCTGGTGCGTACCCTGGCGGTTCTCGGGGCTCTGGCTGCACTCATCGGCCTGCTGGCAGTCTGGCGCGGGGAGGGCGTGAGCAAGGGCCTGCGTCTCGGGGTCGGCATGGTCGCGGTCCTGACGCTGGCCATCGGCGTACTTACGCCAGCGCGGCACCTGGCGCAACTGCTGCCTGGTGCGCGCAACGGCGAAATCAGCTTCTATGCCGAAGGCCGCGGCGGCACTGTCGCCGTGGTGGAGCAGGGCAAGGGCGACAGGCGCTTCAGCCGTCTCTACATCCAGGGTGTGTCGAACACCGGCGATGCCATGCCGTCGCTGCGCTACATGCGCCTGCAAGCCCTGCTGCCGCTGCTGATCCATAACGGCGAGCCGCGTTCGGCACTGGTGATCGGCTTCGGCACCGGTATTACCGCCGGCGCGATGTTGCGCTATCGCGACTTGCAGCACCCGGTGGTGGCCGAGCTGCTGCCCGAGGTGCTGGCCGCCGCGCCGCGCTTCAGCGGCAACTTCGACGCGGTCCGCGACCCGCGCCTGGACATCCGCCTGCGCGATGGCCGCCGCGAGCTGCTGGGCAGCACCGAACGCTACGACATGATCACCCTGGAGCCGCCACCGCCCTCGGCAGCCGGAGTGGTCAACCTGTACTCGCGGGACTTCTACCAGTTGGCGGCCTCGCGCCTGGCCGACAACGGGATAGTCGCCCAGTGGTTGCCGCTACCGACCCAGAACGACGAGGAAAGCCGCGCGCTGGTACGCAGCTTCATCGATGTCTTCCCCACGGCCACGCTCTGGACGACCGAGTTCCACGAGATGCTGCTGGTGGGCTCGCTGCAGCCTTTGCAGCTGGATGTGTCGCGGATCCGGGCTCGGTTCGAGCAGCCCGAGGTTGCCGCGGCCCTGGGCGAGGTGGGCATCGACTCGGTCGAAGCCCTGCTCGCCACCTGGATCACCGACCGCGACGGCCTGCTGCGCTACGCCGGCGATGCATTGCCGGTGACCGACGATCAACCGCGTATCGAGTACGCCCCGTGGGTTCGTTCGAAGGAAATCGCCCGCGTGCTGCCGACCTTGCTCGCCCTGCGCTCCGCGCCACCGCTGGAGAATGCCGTGCCATCGGTTCGCGCCGCGGTCGACGATAACTGGGCCAGGCTGCGGCGCTTCTACGACCTGAGCCTGCATGCCTATCGCGGCGATCGCCAGGCCTGGGCCCGGGACGCGCGCCAGGTGGCCATCGATGATGGCGACAACCCCTACTACCGCTGGTTCCTGGGCACTCCCTGAAGGCTCGCCTGGCTCCGGCGGGCTCAGCCCGCCGTGACCGCCACGATGATCGGGCCGCACACCGCCAGCAGGACGTTGGAAATGGCGTAGCACACGGTGAAGCCGATGACCGGCGTGTTGCTGCCGGACTGCTCGATGATCTTGTTCATCGAGGCCGCCTCGGTCTGCGCACCGGCCAGTGCACCGAACAGGATCATCGGGTGCAGGCGCAGCACGTAGCGCCCGAAATACAGCGTCACCAGCGGCGGGATGATGGTCACCAGCGCGCCGGAGAGCAGCAGGGCCGCGCCCTGGCTCTGGATTGCGGCGATGGCGGCGGGGCCGGCCAGCAGCCCGACCACGGCGCCGAAGGCGGTCAGCCCGAACTCGGAAAACGCCCATTGCGCGGCCGGGGGCAGGGCGCCCAGCTCGGGGTGTCGCGAGTTGTACCAGCCGATCAGCAGGCCGGCGAGCAGCACACCGCCACCGATGCCCAGCTCCACCGGAATCATGCCGATATGGGTGGAGAGCATGCCCACCAGCGAGCCGATGACCATGCCCAGGGTATGGATGGCGATATCGCTCTTGTAGTTGCTCGCACGGATACGGCCGATCTGCGCCGCCAGCGCTTCGACGCTGGCGGTGCGGCCGACCAGGGTGATGACGTCGCCACGCCGCAGCACCGTGTCGGGCAGCAGTGGCAGCTCCAGGCCCTGGCGGCTGATGGAGCGGATATAGCAGCCCATCCGGTCGGCACCGACCAGCAGTGTCTTGATCTGGTGGATGGTCTTGCCGGCCAGCCGCGGCGAAGTCAGGACGATATCGGCATCACGGGTGGCGAAGGACATGCTGTCGGGGTTGTCCACCTCCGGGCCTATCCACTGGTTGAGCTCGGCCACGGCCTCGCGCAGGGCGTAGACGCCAAGGATATCGCCGCTCTCCAGGCGCAATTGCGGATCGCGCTCGAGGATGCGCCCGTCACGAATCACCCGTTCCACACTCAATGCGGCGTGCAGCGCCTCGATGTCGGCGATGCGCTGGCCTAGCGCCGCCGGCGCCAGGGCTCGGTGGGCACGCACGACAATGCGCGTGTAAGGAATGCTGATGGCGTTTTCCTCGCGCTCGATCCCCAGCTCCCGCTCCAGTTCCCGCGCGCTTTGCCGCAGGTCGACGCGCAGCAGCTTGGGCGCAATGCTGCCGACGAAGACGATCAGGCCAATGGTGCCGAACAGGTAGGTAATCGCGTAGGCCACGGCCATGTGGCTGTTGAGCTGGTTCTTGGCGGCAGCGTCGATGCCCAGTTGGGCGATGGCGCTGCTGGCGGTGCCCATGATCGCCGTGTCGGTCAGTGCCCCCGCGCCCAGGCCGGCAGTGAAGCCGGCGTCGAAATGGAACAGCCGATACATGCCGAGGATCACCCCCAGCGCGGTGGCGCACAGCACCACCGACAGCAGCACCAGCTTCAGCGTGCCGCGATTGAGGCTGCCGAAGAACTCCGGGCCGCTCTTGAAACCGACGGCATAGATGAACAGCGCGAAGAACACCGACTTCAGCTCATGCGGCACCTCCAGGCCGATCTGCCCGATCAGCAGGCCCATCAGCAGCGCGCCGGCGACCGAGCCCAGGTGGAAGCTGCCGAGCTGTATCCGGCCCAGCAGAACGCCCAGCGAGATGGCCAGGAATACCGCGATCTCGGGATTGGCGCGCAAGGCGTGGAGGAGGAAATCGAGCATCGACGTGGCTCCCTGTCGAGGTGGCGTCCGTGCAGTATGGCCGCTGTTCGGCGTGCTGCCTTTATGCAGCGGAGTACGCGGCAAGATTTTCTTTAGCGCGATTTCGTCGCTTGGCCCTCGCCGGGGAAAATCGTCGACTAGTCTTGTGCAGACTTGATACGGATCGCTCCAGAGCCTTGCACCTGGCTCTCGTCGTGGATAGCGATTTTCCTGACCTGCGCCCCGCGCCGGCATGCCACGAGAGCGCCTATGGCCACCGCCCGTGACCTGATCATCTGCGAGTACTGCGATGCGGTGTACCAGCGCCAGCCGCTGCAGCGTCACCAGCGGGCCCTGTGCGTGCGCTGCGGCGGCGTGCTGCACCGGCACAATGCGTTGAGCGTGCAGCAGCGCCTGGCGCTGGCGTTGACCGGGGCGGTGCTGCTGGCCTTCGCCAATGCCTACCCGGTGATGACCATCAGCATGCAGGGCCTGAGCAATTCGGCGACGCTGTGGGACGCGGTGCTGATCCTCAGCAGCGGCCCGATCACCTTCATCGCGCTGGTCACGGGCCTGGCGATCATCCTCGCGCCAGCCCTGCAGGTGGCGCTGCTGCTCTGGGTGCTGAGTTTCGCCCTGGCCAGCCAGCGCGCGCCGGCATTCGCCTTCTGCATGCGCTGGCTGGAAGCGCTGCGACCCTGGAGCATGCTCGAGGTCTGCCTGCTCGGTACCCTGGTCGCGGTGATCAAGCTGGCCGGGCTGCTGGATGTGATTCCTGGTATCGGCCTGATGGCCATGGCGGCGTTGAGCGTGCTGATCATCGCCATCGCCGGCAAGGACATCCGCGATCTCTGGGAGCGCGTATGAGCACGCCGCCGCTGGCCAGTGACCTGCAGCTGTGCCTTTGCCATGGCTGCGGCATGGCCTGCGATACCCGCCGCAGCCCGCACCGTTGCGAACGCTGCGGCGCACCGCTGCACACTCGCAAGCACGACGCCATCACCCGCGGCTGGGCCTACCTGGTTGCCGCGCTGGTGTTCTACGTCCCGGCCAACCTGCTGCCGGTGATGCACACCGAGATGCTTGGCCAGGGCATCGACAGCACCATTGGTGGCGGCGTGCTGGAGTTCTGGGAGGGCGGTGCGTGGGATATCGCGCTGATCATCTTCATCGCCAGCATCGGCGTGCCGGCCATCAAGTTCTTCTCCCTCGGGCTGCTGCTCTGGACCGCCCAGCGCCGCAGCGCCTGGGCGCGCCGGCAGCGCTCGCAGCTGTATCGCTTCGTCGAGCTGATCGGCTACTGGTCGATGCTCGACGTGATGGTGGTGGCGCTGGTGGCGGCGCTCGTGCAGATGCGCGAGCTGGGCACCATCGAACCGCGTGCCGGCATCCTGTTTTTCGGAATGGTCGTGGTGCTCACGATGCTCTCGGCCATGAGTTTCGATCCACGGCATATCTGGGATGAGGGAGACCCTATCGATGGCGCACACTGAGCAGCACACCCCGGGGCAAGCGCAGATTCGTACCCGGCGCTGGAGCGTCTCGCTGGTCTGGATCGTGCCGATCGTGGCGTTGCTGATCGGTGCCTCGCTGATCGTGCGCAACTTCCTCGAGCAGGGACCGACCATCACGATTTCCTTCAAGACCGGCGAAGGCCTGGTCGCCCACAAGACGCAGGTGAAGTACCGCAGCGTGGTGATCGGCGAAGTGGAAGGGGTGGAGCTGGCCAAGGACAAGAACAGCGTCACCGCCAGCGTCAAGCTGAACAAGGAGGCCGAGTCGTTCGCCACTGCCGGGGCGAAGTTCTGGGTGGTCCGTCCACGCATCGGCGCCGGGGGCGTGACCGGCGTGGATACCTTGCTCTCGGGCAATTTCATCGGCGCCGACGCGGGCGAGTCCAGCACCCCGCAGAAGCGCTTCGTCGGGCTCGAGGCGCCGCCGCCGATCACCTACGGCGAGAAGGGCAAGAGCTTCGTCCTGCGCGCCGATGACCTGGGCTCGCTGGATATCGGCTCGCCCATCTATTACCGCAAGATTCCGGTAGGCCAGGTGACCTCCTATGCCTTGCGCAGCGACGGCAAGGGGGTCGACCTGGGGATCTTCGTCGAGTCGCCCAACGATGCCTTCGTGACCCAGAACACCCGCTTCTGGAACGCCAGCGGCATCGATGTCGATGTCGGCGCCAACGGCCTGAAGGTGAACACCGAATCGCTTTCGGCGCTGCTGGTCGGCGGCCTGGCCTTCGGCACGCCCGAGGGCAGCAACGAAACCTCGGCCGCCGCCGACAACCAGGCGTTCGAGCTGTATGCCGATCGCGCTGGCGCCCTTGCACCGCCCTCGGGCGTGCCGCAGTACCTGCGGCTGCGCTTCGACCAGTCGATGCGTGGGCTGAGCATCGGCGCGCCGGTGGAGTTCATGGGCGTCGAGTTCGGCAAGGTGACCAACATCCAGCTGGACTATGACGAGAAGCAGCAGATTTTCCCGGTGATCGTCGATGCGGTGATCTACCCGCAACGCCTGGGCCCGGTGCACCAGAAGATGCTCAAGGTATTCGGCAGCACGGTGGGTGACCAGGAGGGCGCCAGCCGCCTGATCGGCAGCTTCGTCGAACACGGCATGCGCGCGCAGGCGCGCAGCGGCAACCTGCTCACCGGGCAGTTGTACATCTCGCTGGACTTCTTCCCGGACGCCAAGCCCGTGGCCTTCGATGCGACGGCCCGGCCCATGCGCATCCCCACCGTGCCCAGCAGCCTGGAGAAGCTCCAGGAACAATTGCAGGCCGTCGTCGAGCGCATTCGCAAGCTGCCGCTGGAGCGCATCGCCAACAACCTTGATGGCAACCTGCGCGAGTTGCAGAGCAGCCTCAAGCAGTTCAATACGCAGACCTTGCCCGGCGTCACCAACACGCTGGCGGAAGTGCGCTCGACACTGGCCACGGCCAACTCGGCCCTGGGCAGGAATTCGCCGGAACGGGAGAAACTCAGCGACACGCTGGATGAGCTGGACCGCATGTCGCGCTCGCTGCGCGACCTGTCCGACTACCTTGGGCGGCATCCGGAGTCGCTGATCCGTGGTCGCCCGAAGAACGCCGACGCCGACAACCTGCAGCCCTGATTCGCGTACAAGGAGAGACTTCAGATGCCGAAGCTGCCCATGCTGCTCCTGGCCGGACTGTTCCCCGCGCTGTCGGGCTGTAGCAGTGCGCCAATCAACTATCACACCCTGGTGCCTGCGCAACCGGGCAGCCCGGCCAGCGGCCAGGTGCGCGTCGAGCGGGTCGCCATGCCGCCGCAGGTCGACCGCTCGCAGATCGTCGTGCGCCAGGGCGGCAGCGGCTTGTCGATCCTGGAAACCGAGTGGTGGGGCGCCAACCTGGTGGATGAATTCCGTAACGCCCTGGAGGACCAACTCGGCGCGCCGGGGCCCGGCGCTACCTTGTTGCGGGTGGACGTGCAACGCTTCGACTCGGTGCCGGGCCAGTACGCGCTGCTCGATGCCCGCTGGCGCTTGCAGCGGCCGGGTTCGGAGCAGACGCTGTCCTGTCACAGCAGCCTGCAGACAGCGGCGAACAGCAGCGTGGATGGATTGGTGGTCGCGCATCAGGCCAACGTGCGCAAGTTCGCCGAGCTGGTGGCACGGGCCAACGCCAGCGGTGCGACGCGCTGTCCCTGACGTTCGCGGCGCGGGGCGGCGTAACGGGGCCCCTCGAATCATCACGAGTACTGAACGCGATACCCTTGGACCGGCGTGCCGCCACGCACGCCGTGGCTTGCAGGTCGGTGCGCGCGATGTCGTTGCACAGGAGAAACCTCCCCGATGAGCTCACCCAGCAAGCCACGGAGCACCCTGAACCCTCCGGTTTTCTACACCAGCGCGGTACTGATCCTGCTGCTGGTGCTCTATGCCGTCCTGTTCAAGCGCCAGGCGCAGACGCAGTTCGAACACATCCAGCAGTGGATTTTCACCAATGCCAGCTGGTTCTACATCCTCGCGGTCGCGCTGATCCTGATCAGCGTGGTGTTCCTGGCCATCAGTCGCTATGGCGACATCAAGCTGGGGCCTGACCACAGTGAGCCCGAGTACCGCAGCAGCAGTTGGTTCGCCATGCTGTTTTCCGCCGGAATGGGCATCGGCCTGATGTTCTTCGGCGTGGCCGAACCGGTGATGCACTTCACCAGCCCGCCAGTGGGTGAGCCGGGAACCGTGGCCGCCGCGCGCGAGGCGATGAAGATCACCTTCTTCCACTGGGGCCTGCACGCCTGGGCGATCTACGCCATCGTCGGGCTGATCCTGGCCTACTTCAGCTTTCGCAAGGGCCTGCCGCTGACCCTGCGCTCGGCGCTCTACCCGCTGATCGGCGAACGCATCCACGGGCCGATCGGCCACGCCGTGGACATCTTCGCGATCCTCGGCACGGTGTTCGGCGTCGCCACGTCGCTGGGCTATGGCGTGCTGCAGATCAACAGCGGCTTCCACCACCTGTTCGGCCTGCCGGTGAATCCCACGGTGCAGATCATCCTGATCGCCGTGACCTGCGCACTGGCGACCCTCTCGGTGGCCAGTGGCCTGGACAAGGGCATCCGCATCCTCTCCGAGCTGAACCTGGCGCTGGCCGTGATCCTCATGCTGTTCGTCCTGCTCCTCGGGCCGACCGTGTTCCTGCTGCAGACCTACGTGCAGAACACCGGCGCCTATCTTTCCGACATCGTCAACAAGACCTTCAACCTGTACGCCTACGAACCGACCGACTGGATCGGCGGCTGGACCTTGCTCTACTGGGGCTGGTGGCTGTCCTGGTCGCCCTTCGTCGGGCTGTTCATCGCGCGCATCTCGCGCGGGCGAACCATCCGCGAGTTCGTCTGTGGCGTGCTCTTCGTGCCGGCCGGTTTCACCCTGTTGTGGATGACCGTGTTCGGCGACTCGGCGATCCACATGATCCTCAACGAGGGCGTGACCGACCTCGCGGCGGTGGTCGACCAGGACAGCTCGCTGGCGCTGTTCGCCTTCCTCGAGCACTTCCCGCTGTCGAGCGTGGTGTCGATGGTCGCCGTGCTGATGGTGGTGGTGTTCTTCGTCACCTCGGCGGACTCCGGCGCGCTGGTGGTGGACATGCTGGCGTCTTCGGGGCATGCACACTCGCCGTTATGGCAACGCATCTTCTGGTCGGTGAGCATCGGCGTGGTCGCCGTCGCGCTGCTGCTGGCCAACGGCCTAAAGGCCCTGCAGACGGCGACCATCGCCAGTGCGCTGCCGTTCTCGGCCATCCTGCTGGCGTCGATCTGGGGGCTGTTCCGTGCGCTGCACCTGGATGCCACGCGGCGCGGCCTGCGCCACCAGGCCTTGCCCACGCCGCGCCATGCGCCGCATCACGACGGTGGCTGGCAGCGGCGCCTGCGCAACATCGCCATCCGTCCGCGGCGGGCCCACGTCACTCGGTTCATTGCCGAAGTCGTGCGCCCGGCCTGCGAGGAAGTGGCCGGCGAGTTGCGCAAGCAGGGGCATGTCGCGCAGGTGCTGGAGCGCGAGGACGGCCGCGTGGCGCTGGAACTGGCGCAGCCGGGAGAGGGCCATTTCCTCTATGAGGTCCGACCGCGGGCCTTCACCAGCCCGAGCTTCGTGATGCTCGAAGAGGAGGAGGGCGGCGAGGCGCGCAAGTACTTCCGGGCGGAAGTTCACCTGCGCGAAGGCGGGCAGGATTACGACGTCATGGGGTGGACCCGTGACGATGTGATCTCCGACATTCTCGACCAGTACGAGCGGCACCTGCACTACCTGCATGTCGTGCGCTGAAGCCTGCGGCTGATTCAGCCGCAGGGTGCGACTGCGGCGGGTGCCAGCCTCTGGCACAAGCGCTCGAAGAGCGTTTCCGCGCATCGTTCCGCGGGGGCGAGCAGGTAGTATCCCGACAGGGTCGAGAGCGTCATTTTCAGTGGCTGGAGCAGTCTCCCTGCCTGCAGGTCCTTGCGCGCTTCGCTTGCCTCGACCAGCGCGACACCCAGGCCGTCACGGGCAGCCTGGAGGGCCATGGCGGGGGCAGCGAAATGGATTCCCTGCGTGCCGGGAAGCGCCATGCCGGCGCCGGCCAGCCAGTCTCGCCAGAGACTGCCGTCATCCTCGTGCAGCAGCCGATGCCGGCGCAGGTCGGTAACGCCACGAATCGTGCTCGCTCCCCGTGATAGTTCGGGGCTGCAGACTGGCACGAGTTGGGTCGGGCGCAGGCAGCGCCAGTGAAATCCGGCCCACGGCGGTGCCCCATGGAGCACCGCGCAATCCACGCTCTTCCAGTCGATCTCGTCACCGAAGGGGGTGGCGACGATGCTGAGGTCGAGGCCTCCGGGACAGTCCGCCAGGTCGCCGAGGATCGCGGAGGGCGAGGCGATGGCTGGTGTCGGCGGAAGCGACAGCCTGAGTTTGATCGGCACTGCCGTGTCGGGCGCGTCGTTCTGGATCGAGTGGATCGCCGCCTGGATCTCGATCATGGCCCTGGAGAGGCGCCTGTGCAGCTGGCTGCCCGTGACGGTCAGGGCGAGGTGCCGGCCGCGCCGGGCCAGCAGTTCCATGCCCAGGTGGCCCTGGAGGATCTTCACCTGCTGGCTGACGGCTCCTGCGGTCACGTTCAGCTCCCCCGCTGCGGCGGAGACGCTGCCCAGTCGGGCGACGGCTTCGAAGGCTCTGATGCTGTTGAGCGGTGGCAGGTTCATGCAAGGTGCCCTGGTGTCTGTCATGGAGGAATGGGCCGGCGCGGTCCGACGCCGGCCCTGGGCTCAACCGCCCTGGTTGCACTGCTCGTGCTGTTTGACGGAAAGGCCGGCGTGCCCCCAGTCCGCCGGGTCGACTTCATCGATCACGATGTGGGTCCACGCTGGGTCCTTGTGCAGCACGCGCTCCAGCGTCTGGGTGAACTCGCGGATGATGTCCTGCTTCTGGCGTTCGGTTGCACCACGGGTGATGCGCAGCGATACGAATGGCATGGTTCAACTCCCGGACCTGGCCGGGGCGCGGCCTTCGCACGCGGCGAGGTGGTCGTAGCCGGCGCCGGCCAGCGTCCTGTGCAGCGCGCGGCGGCGGATGCCCATGTTGCCGCCGTCGTACAACGGGAAGGCCACGGCATCCTGGAGCAGGCGGGCAAACGGCATTTCGTCGGCGTAGCTTTCGATTCCCACCAGTCGCATCGCGTCGTACACCACCTGTACGGCCTGCTCGGAGCAGTACACCTTGGCCATCACCGCCAGCTCGGTGCCTTCGCCCTGGGTCGTATCGAAGTAGTGCGCGGCCTTCCAGGTCAGGTAGCGGGACGCTTCCAGGCGCATCTTCATGTCGGCCAGCATGTAGCCGATGTTCTGGTGTTCGATGATCGGGACCGAACCGTTGCGGCGGTCGGACTTGGCGAACGCCAGGGCCGCCTCGAAGGCCTGGCGCATCACGCAGACGGCTTCGGCGGCAACCCCTACGCCGGAGCCGGCGAAGGTCTGGGCGAGAATCTGCACGCCGTCACCGGGCTTGCCGACCATGTTCTCCAGCGGCACGCGAACCTCGTCGAAGCGGATTCGAGGCGACGGCGTGGCCCGGTGGCCCATGGTATCCAGCCCCTTGCCGAAGGACAGGCCGCGGGTGGGACGGGGCACGGCGAAGATCGCCAGGGACTCGGCGGCAGGAGCGCTCGGATCGGTTCGTGCGGAAACGACGAACAGGTCGGCCCCTTCACCTTCCCAGCCCCAGCCGTTGGTGATGAAGAATTTCTCGCCGGAAATCACCCATTCGTCGCCGTCCCGATGGGCGAACGTCTGCGAGCCCGAGCTTGGGTCCGGATCATCGAAGTTGGCGGTACCGCCGACTTCACTGAAGGCCAGTGCGGCCAGCGGGGCGCCGTCGTCGGTGAGGAAGGGCGCGAGGAATTTCTCGCGCTGCGCAGGAGTGCCGTGGCTGATGATGGGAGACAGGGCCAGCGCGCAGGAGAACAGCGCGCAAGTGACGTTGACGTCGCCCAGCGAGGCCTCTTCGCCGCTGATGACCATGTCCAGAAGCCCGCGGTAGGTGCCGCCATCCTCCTCGGGAATGATCGATTTCATGAAGCCGGCGCGGACCATTTCCCGGAAGAAGGGTTTGATCGCCCCGACGCGCTGCTCCGGCGTATCGAAGGGGGCAATGGCTGCGGCGACCCCGGAAAGGTGGGTGAGGGCGAAGTCGCGCATCGCTTCCCTCGCGGCGAGCTGCTCGCGGGTCAGCGTGAAATCTACCGGCATGCTGGTTACCTCTTGTTCTGGTTGGCCCCCTGGCTGCCGGAGCGGCTACCGAGGGGGCGGGCAAGACACGAAAGTGCGCCGCAGCTGAGCCTGTCAGGTGGCGGCTGCCGCGGTCCTGGGCAGGATAGGAATGATCGGAAGTGCGATATATCCCGAAGTTGAGAAGCTGGCTTCAGGACTTCCTGAAGCCAGCCGGTCGCGACGCGACGCGGCAGCGAGCCGGGCGCCGGCGAGGGCGCGGCTGGGCGGGAGGGGAGGCGATCAGTGCTGGTCGGCGGTGTGGACGTGCAACAGGTCCTCGATGAACGCCTGTGCGGCTTCGCTCTGCGGATGGGCGTTGCTGGTGATCATGCTGTGCTGCACATCCTGCCGCATCAGCTCCGGCAGCAGGACACGCATACGCCCTTGGGCAATCCAGGGTTCTGCGCAATGCAGCGGCAGGAAGCCCAGGTGCGTGCCGGCCAGTATCGCGTGGATCACTGCTTCCAGGTGGTAGGCGGTCGCGCTGGAGGTGGTGGGGGTGACCATGCGTTCAAGGTCGGCGGAGAGGAACCCATAGGTGATCCAGTCTGCTTCCTGCAGGTCGAGGGGCTGGATGGCCTGGTTGCCGAACAGCGGGTGCGATGCGCCGCAGAAGATGCCCACGCTTTCCCTGTAGAGGTTCCGGTAGGTCAGGTTGGGCAGGGTCCGGTTGAAGTAGGAGATGGCTATGTCGATCTGCCTGTCGATCACCGCGACTTCGAGCTCGGCGGGAGAGTTGACGAACAGGTGCAGGTGCGCGCTGTGCTGGCGCCGGTAGAAGCGTGCGATGGCCGCGTCGATGTGGGCGCTGGCCAGTGTGGAGATGTTGTCCGCCAGGCCGATGTAGACATCCCCCATCAACTTGCCCGACAGCAGCTGGGCCTGGTCCTTGAACTGGTCCAGGGCGTCGAAGATCCTCGATGCTGCGGCGAGAATCGCCTGGCCTTTCTGCGTGACGCTGAAACCGGCCTTGCCGCGCTCGCAGACCCGATAACCCAGGCGCTTTTCCAGCGCTGAAATCTGCATGCTGATGTTCGAGTGGCTGATGTTCAGCTCGGCCTGGGCGGCGGTGAAGCCACCGCAGCGCACCACTGCCGCAAACAGCCGCAGTAGTTTCAGGTCCATGTCGGAGACGTTTCGGAGCATGCCGGGTATGCCTGGGGTTCTGGTCAGCGAGGACGATCTGCATCCCTGTCGCCAGGGCCGCCCATGAGTATCGGCTGCGCCGCGGCTGATGCCAACCGACGCGGAACCCCCGCTGAACCCTCCGGCCGCTGAATTTTCGCCGCCGTTTCAGTTTTTCTAAAACCAGCGTGTTCGCGGTTTTAGAAAAGCTGGCATTCCAGGCTCGTTACGGTAGCCGCGAGGACCGAGCACGACGTCATCGATGCTGCCAATGACGCCCGCTCTGCAGGTGTTTTTCAGATTAAAGCCTTTTTAAATCATGTGGTTGCGCTCATTCGTCCGGCCTGAATGGCCACGGATAGAAGCGCTCGCCTGGTTTGCGAATCTCTGAAGTAATTGTTTGGGCGCACTGATTTTTCACCCCGCGACCCCAGGGGCAAACTGAGTTCGCCCGGGTCGGAATCCGCGTGGCGCCAGCTCGGCGGTGGCAGGTTGCAATTCAATCAAGGCTGCCCCGTCTCGACGCTTCTGCTGCCGTCACGATCCGTGCCCTTGCGACGCTTCGCTTCGCCGACCCGGCTGCCCAGTCGAGTCGGAAACAGGCCAGCCACTTGCGTGCCGCACAGCGGCCTCCTGCGTTGCCGTCGTGCCCTTACAACTACAAGAATCAGGTAATTCATGCCATGAGCGACAATCAGCCAGGCGGGGCCATGCGTCCCGTCATCGAAGTCCGTTCAATCGACTATGTGCCGCGCAACGAGCGCCATGGAAAGGTCTGGCACCAGGGGCCGTTCTGGTTCGCCGGCAACTTCGTGATCATGACGCTGATGATCGGATTCATCGGCCCTTCGCTGTCCCTCGGGGCATTCTATTCGGTGCTGGCGATCCTCCTGGGCGTTGCCTTCGGAACCCTGTTCATGGCCTTCCACGCCAACCAGGGGCCGACCATGGGGTTGCCGCAGATGATCCAGTCGCGTGCCCAGTTTGGTGTGCGCGGAGTCGTGCTGCCGCTGCTCGCCGTGTACTTCTGCTACACGGGGTTCAACGTGTTCAATGCCATCCTTGCGACCGATGCGGTGCAGACCGTTGTCGCCGGGCCGCGCGAGCCCTGGTACATCGTCTGGACCCTGGCAGCCGCGGTGATCGCCATCTTCGGGCATGATCTGCTGCACCGCTTCCAGCGCTGGTTGACCTACCTGATCGTCGCCGTCTACGCACTCCTGTCCGTCGCCGCGGTGATCTATCTCACCCCCGATGCCGCCGTGAAGGGCGCCGGCTTTTCCCTGGACGCGTTCCTCGTCCAGCTGGGCGCCGCCGCGGGTTACCAGATCAGCTACTCGGTCTATGTCTCGGACTACTCGCGTTACCTGCCGCACGACACGCCGGCACGCAGGATCATCACCTGGACCTACCTGGGGGCGTTGATTTCCGCCGTTTGGATGATGTCCCTGGGTGCGCTGATCGCTTCGGCGCTGCCGGAGCCCAGCGCCATCGGCAGCCTGCGCGAGATCGGCAACCGACTGATGCCGGGCTTCGGAACCTTTGCCGTGCTCGTTTCCGTGCCGGCCATCCTCGGCATCATGGCGGTCAACTTCTATGGTGCGATGCTCACCAGCATCACCGCGCTGGATGCATTCCGCAGCATCGCTCCCACCCTGAAGAGCCGTGTGCTGGGGATCGCGCTGGCCGCACTGATTGCCCTGGCCATCAGCCTGGCGATTCCGGACAGGTACATGGCCACCTTCAACACCTTCATCATGATGATGCTCTACGCACTGATCCCCTGGACCGCCGTCAATCTGGTCGATTTCTATTGCGTGCGTCGCGGCCATTACGCGATCAGCGAGATATTCAATCCCGACGGCATCTACGGGAAGTGGTCAGGGAACGGGCTCAGCGCCTACTTCCTGGGGATTCTCGCCATGGTTCCGTTCATGTCCCTGAGCTTCTACGTCGGCCCGGGAGCGCAGGCGCTCGGCGGCGCGGACATCACCTTCGTGGTCGGCCTGGCCGTGTCGGGCCTGGCTTACTTCCTCATCGCCAAGCGTCGCTGCAGCACGGAGGAATGGCGGAGGGTCCGGGAAAGCGAAGTAATGCTGGAGGGGCGCTGAGCTGGAGAAGAGGCGAATGTCGCCGCTTGTTCCGGGCCTTTGCGCGCAGTGTTTCCGCGCCGCGATGTGTACGCCGGCACTCGCAAGCATGCCGTTCAGATGCCTGGTGGATTCTGCCGCGCGAAGTTGACCGGGGTGCGTAAACCGCGGCGAGTCTCCCAGGCATCAGCGGACCTCTTCGGCAGCCAGAATCTCCCGAACTCCCCGTCTACACTCACCTGGCTTCACGCGTCGACGGGGCTCTCAGGGCCGGACTTCCCACGGAACGGCCCTGGAGATCATCTGCAAATCGAGGAGACTCTTCCTGCATGGCGACTCATTTCAGTTCACTGTTTCTTTGCAGCGCGCTGGTCATTCTCTCCGGCTGCGCTTCGACAGCTCAGCCCGGAAGAAGCACGCCGCTGGGCTCGGATGTGCATGGTTCGGGTTTCATGCCGGACGTCTACCCGCTGATGAAACCAGGCAAGGACGGCGAATCCCTGCTGCTGTACCGCAACCCCAAATTTGCCGCACCGGCGGATTTCTCGCGCTACAGGAAAATCTACCTGGACCCGGTGAAGCTCTACGGCGGCCCCGACTCCAAGCTGCACAGCACGCCGAAGGAACAGAACACGGTGATCGCCCAGGGGCTCTACGATCAGTTGCATGAGCAACTGGGCAAGGACTACCAGATGGTCGACCAGGCAGGCCCGGACACGTTGCAGGTGTCCGTCGCGATCGTCGATGCGGAAGAGGCCGACACCTCGGCCAAGGCGATTTCCTATGTGCCGATTCCGCTCGGCCTTCCGGGTGCCAAGCTGACCGCCATGCAGACCATGACCCATACGCAGGGCAAGCCGCCTTTCGCCGGGCAGGTGACGGTGGAAGGGAAGGTGACGGATTCGGCGTCGGGCGAAGTGGTTGCCGCGATGATCGATCGCCGCGTGGGTGCGCGCAAACCCATCATCGGCCTGTTCGAGAGCGGCACCTACGACTCCTGGAGCGATGTGTCCGAGGCCGAACGCTATTGGGCCGAGCAGGTCCGCTATCGGTTCTGCGAGCGCCGTGGGGCGAGTGATTGCAAGGCGGCCAGCGAGTAACTGTGGGTACCACCGCTCCCTGCCCGGCAAGGGCAGGGAGCGGTCCAGTCAGAGCGGCAGGGTCAATTCTCCATCGAGGCCATGCCGATGCCTCCCGCGCCTTTCTGCGACGGCGGGAAGTCCTTCATGCTCTTCTCGAATGCCTCGATGTACGGCGCGAGGATCGGGATGATCCAGCTGCGCTGCTGCTGCCAGCGGAAGTGATCGCCGGCCTCCGGGGAGCGCTCGTAGGGGTCGAGCTTGATGTCGATGACCAGGCCGCCGGGAATCTTCCGGGCATCCTCCATCCACTTGTCCTTGACTGCGGTGTGGATCTTCCACTGGTCGACGCGGACGGCGTTCATGCTGGTTTCCGCGAAGTAGAAGAATTCATGCCGCTTGGACTTGCCATCGGGCTGGGTCAGCATGTCGAGCTGGTTGTAGCCGTCAAGGTGATTCTTGAAGGTCTTGCCGCCGACATCGAGGCCGCTCAGCAGTTGCTGCTTCACGTCCGGCTTGCCGGCGGCGGCCATCAGGGTCGGCAGCCAGTCCTCGGAGGCCATGAACTCGCCGGTCCAGGTGTCGGGCTTGATGTGCTCGGGCCAGCGCGCAAGCATCGGCACGCGGAAGCCGCCATCCCAGGTGAGGCCTTTCTCGCCGCGGAATGACGCGGCGCCGGAATCCGGCCAGTGCGAGAGGTTGACGCCGTTGTCGGAGGTGAACAGGACGATGGTGTTCTTGCTCAGGCCTTCCTGGTCGAGGGTATCCAGCAACTTGCCCACCAGCGAATCGAGCTGCAGCACCGCGTCGGCGTATTCGGTGTGCCCGCTCTTGCCCAGCCACTGGTCGCTGACGTGAATCTTCTGGTGCATGCGCGAGGGGTTGAACCAGAGGAAGAACGGCTTGTTGGCCGCCTTCTGCTTTTTCACCCAGTCGATCGACATAGCGGTGAAGGTGTCGTCGATGGTCTTCATGCGCTCGATGGTGAGCGGCCCTTCGTCGGTAATCTTCTGCTTGCCCACGCGGCCCCAGCGCGGCTCCTCGGTGGCGTCGTCGGTGCTGGTGGCCACGGCGTGGATCATGTTGCGCGGGATGCCGGGGAAGTTCGGGTCTTTCGGGAAGTTGGTCATCTCGGCGATCTCCATCACGTTCAGGTGATAGAGGAAACCGTAGAACTCGTCGAAGCCGTGGACGGTCGGCAGGTACTCGTTGCGGTCGCCAACGTGGGACTTGCCGAACATGCCGGTGGCGTAGCCTTCGGCCTTGAGCAACTGAGCCAGGGTGACGTCAGTGCTCTGCAGGCCGACTTTCGCCCCTGGCTGGCCGACGGCGGTGAGCCCGGTACGGATCGGGTACTGGCCGGTGATGAACGCGGCGCGCCCGGCCGTGCAGCTGGGCTCGGCGTAGTAGTCGGAGATCATCACGCCTTCCTTGGCGATGCGATCGATATTGGGTGTGGTGACGGCTCCCAGGCCGCGGTTGTAGGCCGATACATCCATGGGCGCCATGTCATCGACCATGATCACCACGATATTGGGCTTTTCCGCCGCCTGGGCCGAACCCAGTGCCGCAATGCCCAGGCCGAGACCCAGCAGGACGTCTCTGAGGATGCGCATGTAGAACCTCATTTGTTGGTGAAGTGACCGCCCAATACGAATTGAGACTGCGACCTTCGAGATCCATCGGGAGGGTGAAATCCGTATAGCACAGGGTATTCATCTCGGCCCGGCGACCGTCGCCGATTCCGCGAGCCGGCTAGCTGCCGGTATGCCCGGCGCTGATGCTGCTGGCTGCCGGGTGACGTTCAGCCGTCCGGTTGCCGGCCTGCTTGCGGTAGCGTCCGGGCGATACGCCATACCAGCGCTTGAACGAACGGAAGAAGTTGCTCGGGTCGGAGAAGCCCAACTGGAAGGCGATATCCAGCAGCGGGCGGGCACTCTGGGTGACGTAGCCCTTGGCCAGGACGGCGCGGCGCTGATCGAGCAGGGTCTTGTACGAGGTGCCTTCGGCGAGCAAGCGGCGATGCAGGGTGCTGGGGCTGAGGTTGAGCAGGCCGGCGACGCGTTCGCGGGATGGCTCGCCTTCGGGCAGCAACTGTTGCAGCACATCACCGACCTGCAACGAAATCGATTGCTGGCGGCGTCGCTTGAGGCGCTCCTCCAGATGCTGGCGGTGGAGCTCGAAGACCTGGGGGTTGGCCGATGGCAGCGGCGCTTGGAGGTTGCGCGGCGACAGCTTCAGGCAGTCCATCGGGCTGTCGAAGCGGATCGGGCAATCGAACACGCGCCGGTACAGTTCAAGGTCCGACGGCGCCGCTTGCGGCCGGCGCAGGCACAGCTGGCGCGGGCGGAACCCGGGGCCGAGCACCCAGCGGCAGAACACCATGGTGGCGCCCAGCATCATGTCGTTGATCGCCTGGGGAATGGCATGCAGCTGTGGGATCACCTCCAGGCGCAGCGTGCCACCCTCCGCGTCGAGCGTGAGCTCACAGTCGGAAACGTCACTCAGCAACTGCTGGTAGCGCATGAGATGAGCCAGTGCGTCGGCGAGCGTCGGCGCGGCGAGCATCAGGTAACCGACCTGGTTCATGCAGCCGGGACGGAAGTCCTGGCTGGCGCGCAGGGCCAGCAGGGGATCGCCGGTGACTTCGCAGGCGAGCGTCCAGAAGCGGGCGATCTGGATGTGCGCAATGCTGGCGTTGCTGTCGCACAGCAGTTCCGCAGCAATGCCACTGCGGGCCAGCAGGTCCTCCACGTCGACGCCGCGCCGTGCGAGCGCTGGCAGCATGCCTTGGAACCATTGGGCGGACGCACTGGGCACGGTCATGAGGGGGCACCTGACGGGAGGAATTGGGGCGGATAATTGTACTTTCCGTACTTTTGTTCAGAATCCTATGCGAGGTATGATCGGGGCGTCAATCACCAGCCGATCGAATGCCATGCCTGATCCGAGAGTCCTGCGTAGCCGCCAGAAACTGGCCAATGCCCTGTTCGACCTGATCGGCGAGGGGCAGGCCTATCCACCCGCGGTGAACCTCGTGCTGGAGCGTGCCCGCGTGGCGCGGGCCACCTTCTATAGCCACTTCACCGACATGGATGCCCTGCTGGCCTGGGAGGTGGAGCGCCTCCTCGACGAGATTCAGTCCAGCATCGACTGGCAGGGGCAGGCGCAGGATGCTCCGTTCACCGGCCGGGTCGTGCAGGCCGTGCTGGGAAAGGCGCGCGAACAGACAGCGCTGTTCCGCCTGTTGCTCACCGGCGGCGCCGGGCCGATTCCCCTCGAGCGCTTCTACTCGCGTTTCTACGAGACCTCCCTGGCGCTGCATCGCCAGCGCTGTGCTGCGCAGAACATTACCCCGGCGATTCCGCTGGAGGTGATCTGCAGCAGCATCAGCGGCCAGATGATCGGCGTGCTGCGCTGGATGGTGATCCACCAGCCGGACGCCGATATCGAGCAACTGGTGGCGTGGATGCGCAGCATCTATCAGCAGGGCATGAGCCACCTGCTGATGCCGGCGGCTGACTCCCACGGACAGTGATTTGAACGGTTTGGACAGGTTCGCCGTCACGGCGAGCGCCATGCTGGGGCAGGAGGCGGCCAATGCCCGGTCCGCCATGAGGCTTCCCCCATGCACCTGTCCATCCTGTTTTCCGCGCTGCTGCTGGCCAGCGCCGGCGCGCTTGCGGCCCAGCCGCCGGTCGATCGCCTGGAGCGTCCGGCACCTGCTCAACCCAAGGCTGCGCAGCAGTCTTTCAACGACCTGCTGAGCCTGCCCGAAGGCTTGGTCGCGGTCGGTCGCGATGGCCTGATCCTGCAAGGCGATGGGCGCGGCAACTGGCAGCAGCAGGGCAGCCCTTCCAGCGTGCTGCTGACCGCTGTGCGCGGCCAGCCTGGCCAGGCGCTCTGGGCGACCGGGCACGATGGTCTGGTCCTGCGCCAGCTGCCGGGCAAGGCGTGGCAGCGCGTGCTCGATGGTCGGCAGATCAACCAGCTGCTGCAGGACTCCGCGCAGCGCGCGCTGCAGGCGGCCCAGGCCGCCAGCGATGCCGCGCCGGACGACAGCCAACTGCGCCAGCGGCTGGATGATGCGCAGTTCTATGCCGACGACGCCCAGGCCAGCCAGGACGCCGGACCTGCCCGTCCACTGCTCGACCTGTGGAGTCGTGATGAGCGCCGCAGCTGGATTGTCGGCGCCTACGGCGTGATGCTCGAAACCGATGATGGCGGTACCCGTTGGCGCCTGCTGGACAACCTGCCGAACCCCGAGCGCCTGCATCTGAACAGCGTGCTGGAAGCCGCCCCGGACGTCCTGCTGGTCGCCGGTGAAGGAGGGCGCCTGTATCGGTCCGCCGATGCCGGGCAGCACTGGGAGCCGCTGCGCCAACTGGGCAATGCATCGTTGTATCGGCTGATTCCGCTCGCGGCTCCGGGCGACGTGCTGGCAGTTGGCTTTGGCGGCTTCGTCGCACGCTCGCAGGACGCCGGTGTGACCTGGCAGAAGCTGCCGGTACCGGCCAAGGCCAGCCTGTTCGGCGGGACGCGCCTGGGCCATGGCGGAGTCCTGCTGGTCGGCCAGGGCGGCAGCCTGCTCTACAGCGACGACCTGCAGCACTTCCGCCTCTGGCGCGACCCGCAGCAGCGCGGCTGGATGGCGGCCGCTCAGCTCGCCGACGGCAGCATCGAACTGGCCGGACGCCAGGGCCTGCTGCAGCTCAACCGCCAGGAACTGCTGGAGCGCTTCCAATGAACATGCCGGTATCCCACCACGAGCGTCGCTTCATCGGCACCCTCGAACGCGTGCTGTTTTCCCGCCGTCCGCTGGTCCTGCTGGTGTTCCTGCTGGCCAGTCTCGTGCTTGCCTGGCAGGCCGTGCAGATTCGCCCGGACGCCAGCTTCAGCAAGATGATCCCGCTCAAGCATCCGTTCATCCTCAACTACCTGCGCTTCGAGGACATGCTCCGGCCGCAGAGCAACCTGCTCCGGGTGATCGTCGAGAACCCCAGGGGATCGGTGTTCGAGAAGGGCTTCATGGAGCGCCTGCGGGAAGTCAACGACGCGATCTTCTACCTGCCCGGCGTCGACCGCGGCAACCTGAAATCGCTGTGGACGCCCAACGTGTTCTGGCAGGAAGTCACCAGCGATGGCCTGCGCGCCGGGCGGATCATCCCGGATGGCTATGACGGCGCTGCCGCCTCGCTGGCACAGGTGCGCAGCAACGTCGCGCGTGCCGGCCTGGTCGGTTCGCTGGTGGCCAACGACGAGCGCTCGGCGATCATTCTCGTGCCGCTGCTGGAGGTCGATCCGCAGACCGGCCGGCAACTGGATTACGCCAGCTTCAGCCACGCGCTGGAAGCCAAGGTGCGCGAGCACTTCGATGGTGCGGACAGCCATATTCGGGTGGTCGGCTTTGCCCAGATCATCGGCGACCTGATCAGCGGGGCGGGGGTCATCCTGCTGCTGTTCTGCGCCACCCTGGCGCTGATCAGCGTGTTGATCTACCTGTACTGCCGCTGCTGGCGCAGCACCCTGGTGACCATCGCCACCTGCCTGCTCACCGTGGTCTGGCAACTGGGCCTGTTGCGCCTGCTGGGCGTGGGCCTGGACCCTTACTCGATCCTGGTGCCGTTCCTGATCTTCTCCATCGCCACCAGCCACGCGGTGCAGAACATCAACCTGATGGCCAGCGAAATGGCCACTGGCGCCACGCGCCTGGAGGCGGCGCGGAAGAATTTCAGCATCCTGTTCATTCCCGGCTCGATGGCGCTGATCGCCGACGGCATCGGCTTCGCCACCCTGCTGATCATCGACATCGGTGTGATCCGCCAGCTGGCGCTCTCCGCCAGCCTCGGTGTGGCGGTGGCCCTGCTGACGAAGATGCTGCTGTTGCCGGTGTTGATGTCGTATGTCGGCGTCAGCCCGCGCGGGCTGGCTCGGCAACGTCTGCGCGATGCCTCGCCGCGCCCGTTGTGGCGCCTGGTCAGCCGCGTGGTCCGGCCGCGCCCGGCGCTGCTCTGCGTGCTGGTCAGCGCCGGCCTGCTGGCAGGTTCGATGTACCTGGCGCGCGACCTGCAGATCGGCGACCTGGACCGTGGCGCGCCGGAGTTCCGCGCCACTGCGCGCTACAACCTGGACAACGCCTACCTGCTGCAGCACTACAGCACCAGCACCGATGTGCTGGTGGTGCTGCTGCATACCCCGGCCGAGCAATGCGCGCGCTTTGCGGCGGCGGATCTCGCCAGCCTGCTGGAGCAGCGCCTGCGCCAGGTGCCGGGCGTAACCCGAACTGACTCGCTGTACCAGCGCATGCGCCAGGCGATCCTCGCGCGCAACGAGGCCAACCCGAAGTGGGATGAGCTGTCGCGCGATCGCTTCGTGATGAACGCCGCCCGTTCCAGCGTTTCCAGCGAGTTCGCCAGCTCCGATTGCAGCAGCGTGCCGATCAGCGTGTTCCTCGCCGACCACAAGGCCACGACCCTGGCCGGGCTGGTGAAGGCCATCGAGGCGTTCAACGCGGAGTATCAGCTGCCCGAACACGAGCTGCTGATCGCCGGTGGCAACGCGGGTGTCGAGGCGGCGACCAACCAGGTCATCGAGGTGGCCAACCACCGGATGCTGGCGCTGGTGCTGGGCATCGTCGCGCTGATGGTCTGGTGGGAATTCCGCTCGCTGCGGGTGACGCTCAGCCTGGTGCTGCCGCTGTACCTCTCGGCGATTCTCTGCGAGGCGCTGATGGCGCGCATGGGCATGGGCGTGAAGGTCGCCACATTGCCGGTGATCGCGCTCGGGGTGGGCATTGGCGTGGATTACGGCATCTACCTGTACAGCCGCCTGGACGCCTTCCTCAAGCGCGGCCTGCCGCTGGAACAGGCTTACTTCGAAACCCTGCGCAGCACCGGCACGGCAGTGGCCTTCACCGGCTTCACCCTGGCACTGGGCGTCGCCACCTGGGTGTTCTCCAGTATCCGCTTCCAGGCCGACATGGGCCTGCTGCTGACGCTGCTGTTCCTCTGGAACATGCTCGGCGCGCTGCTGTTGCTGCCGGCGCTGGTGGCCCTGCTTTCCAGAGTCAGTCTTTTGAATCGCAAGGTCAGGGCAGGGGAGAAGGAGAGTCTGACAATGGTGCGGTGACCCGTTGCGCGGGCTCCACCAACACTAAAACAAGAAAGGTCTCCTTGCATGAACCGCATCGCTCATCGTCGGCGCGTCCCTGCGTTCCGTCCGCATCGTCTCGCACTGTTGATCGCCCTCATCGGCAGCCCGGTGCTGGCGGCCGAGTTCCAGCTGGGCGATATCCAGGGACGCGCGAACGGCAAGCTGTCCCTCGGCGCCCTGTGGAGCGCCGAGGATGCCAACAAGTCCATGATCTACCCGCAGAACGCCCAGGCCATCGGCCAGTCGTTCGACCCCAACGGCGTCGGCCGCAACAACGACGATCGCCGCCTCAACTACCGCGACAGCGGCACGCTGATCTCCACGCCGCTGAGCTTCATCGGCGAGATGGACCTGAAGTGGCAGAACTACGGCCTTTTCACCCGCGCCAAGGCCTGGTACGACTACCGCCTGAACCACGATGAGGTGCCCTGGGGCAGCTCCGCCAATGGCTACGACCACGGCGGGCGGCTGGACGACAGCCATTACGACGACCTCGCCAAGTTCCAGGGCGTGGAGTTGCTCGACGCCTATGCCTACGGTGATTTCCAGCTCGGCGACAGCGCCCTGCAGGTGCGCGGTGGCAACCAGTCGGTGAACTGGGGCGAATCGCTGTTCTTCCTCAACGGCATCAACAGCATCAACCCGGTGGATGCCGCCGCCCTGCGCCGGCCGGGCTCCGAGGTCAAGGAGGCGCTGGTCCCGGTGCCGATGCTCTACGGCAACCTCAGCCTGACCAGCAACCTGAGCCTGGAAGCCTTCTACCAGCTGCAGTGGCGCAAGTCGGTGCTCGAAGGTTGCGGTACCTACTTCGCCGCGGTCGACTACATCTCCGAGGGCTGCAACGCGGTGATGGCGCCCAATGGCGCGGCGCTGGCCGGCTTCGACGATGGCACGCGCCTGGAGAACGGCGCATACCTGCGCCGCGCGGGCGACAAGGACCCGCGCGACGACGGCCAGTTCGGTGTCGCGGCACGTTACTTCATCGATGAACTGGGCACGGAGGTGGCCGGTTACTACCTGAACATCCACAGCCGCACGCCGCTGATCGGTGCGATCAAGGCCAACCGCGCCAGCGGCGCCAGCTTCAGCCCGACGGACCTGGTGAACAATGCGCAGTACCAGCTGAGCTATCCCGAAGACATCCACGTCATCGGCGCCAGTTTCAACAGCAACCTGGCCGGCTGGTCGGTGTTCGGCGAAGTCAGCTTCCGCCCGAACCAGCCGCTGCAACTGCATTCGGGCGATCTCCTGGCGTCCTACGGCGGCCCGCTGGCGGGCAACCCGGCGTTCCTGCTCAACGACGATTTCCTCGCCACGCCCGCTGGCGGAACCAACGCCGGATATGACCGCTTCAATGTCGGAGCCGCCTCGCTGGGTACGCTGAAGACCTTCGGCAACGTGCTGGGCGCGGAGAACCTGGCGTTCACCGGCGAGGTCGCCTGGCGCTGGGCCAACGGCCTGCCCGACAGCGACGAACGCCGCTACGGCCGCACCGAGATGTACGGCTTCTCCCTGCTCGACGGCAGCTGCACCTCGGCGAGCAACCCCTCGGCGGCGAAGAAGGGCTGCACCGACAAGGGCTTCGTCACGTCCACCGCCTGGGGCATTCGCACCCGCACCCAGCTCAACTACGCGGACGCCTTCGCCGGCGTCAACCTCTCGCCCTACCTGGCGCTGGGCTACGACGTGGACGGCTGGTCGTGGGACGGCTCGATCATCGAAAAACGCGTGCAGGGCGCGCTGGGCGTGAAGGCTGACTACCTGTCGCGCTACAGCGCCGAGCTCTCCTACAACGCCGCCGGTGGCTCGCCGTACTTCCTGGGTGCCGACACCGATTTCATTTCCCTGAGCCTGAGCATGGGCTTCTAAGCCGGAGACTCCGACATGACCCGAACCCTGATCGCCCTGGCGGTAGCCTCGCTGCTCGCCAGCCCCGTGGCCTTTGCCAGGCTCGATGCCAGCCAGGCAGCGCGCCTGGGCGCCGACCTGACGCCCACTGGCGCCGAGAAAGCCGGCAATGCCGATGGCAGCATCCCCGCCTGGACCGGCGGCCTGACCCAGGCCCCGGCAGGCTTCAAGGCCGGCGGCAACTACGCCGACCCTTATGCCAGCGAAGCGCCGCTGTTCACCGTCAGCGCCGCCAACATGGCGCAGTACGCCGAGCTGCTCTCGCCGGGGCAGAAGGCGATACTCACGACCTTCAGCGACTACAAGCTGCCGGTCTATCCGACTCACCGCAGCGCGGCGCTGCCCGAGGCCGCCTACGCGGCTACTCGCCAACAGAGCCAGACCGTGGAGTTGCTCGCCAACGGCAACGGCCTGCAAGGCTACAGCGGCGCCAGCGTGCCGTTCCCGATCCCGAAGAATGGCCTGGAAGCGCTGTGGAACCACCTGGCGCGCTACCGCGGCAACGGCTGGGAAACCAGCTACGCGGAGTTCGCCGTGCAGGCCAACGGCAGCTTCACGCCGCTGATTCGCCGGCAGAAGCTGGCCCCAGCGAGCGCGGTGTCCGATGCCGAGCCCAATCGCCTGCTGTACTACATCACCTACCTGACCGCGCCGGAAAGCGTGGCCGGCTCGGCCAACCTGGTGCACGAGCCGCTGGACCAGGTCAAGGAACGCCGCCTGGCCTGGACCTACAACCCCGGTCAGCGTCGCGTGCTGCGCGCGCCGGAAATCGCCTATGACAACCCGCAGCAGAACTTCGACGGCCTGCGCACCACCGACATGCTCGACATGTACAACGGCGCGCCCGACCGCTACGACTGGACGCTGGTCGGCAAGCGCGAAATGCTCATCCCGTACAACACCTACAAGCTGCAGGACCACGCGCTCAAGTACGCCGACATCGTGCGTCCGGGGCACCTCAACCAGGACCTGCTGCGTTACGAGCGTCACCGCGTCTGGGTGGTCGAGGCGAAGCTGAAGGCCGGCGAGCGGCACATCTATGCCAAGCGCACCTACTACCTCGATGAGGACAGCTGGGCCATCGTCGCCGCCGACCTGTATGACGGCCGTGGTGAACTGTGGCGCGTACAGGAAGCCCATCCGATCCAGTTCTATGACGTGGCCATGCCCTACGCCCCCAGCGAGGTTTCCTACGACCTGCAATCGCGCCGCTACGGCGTGGTGGGGCTGCGCAACCAGGAAGCCGGCTACAACTTCAGCGCCCCCGCGCACCTGATGGACTTCAGCGCCAACGCGCTGCGCCGCATGGGCCGCTGAGCCCACTCCCTCACAACCCTCACCGCTGGGCGCCGGATGGCGCCCGGCCTGGCCGGGTGCGCCCGGAAACAATGGAAAGGAACTGCGTATGAAAGCTTTGATAAGCGCTGTCCTGCTGGCCTCCAGCGGGCTGATGGGCGTGGCCGGACAGGCCAGCGCGGCGGATGAGATCGGCGTGCCCGGGCCGCGCAACTGCTTCTTCAAGCATGGCCCGGTCAGCGGCGACCCCTATGCCAACGCCGCCTACCCGGATGCCGCTACGGCGTACTGGGCGGCGATGTTCAATACACCCGAAGGCGCCAAGCTGGAGATCAAGGGCCAGTTCCCGCATTCGCGCTACATCTCCTTCATCAGCTATGACGAGAAGGGCGTGCCCATCGAGTCGGTGGCCGACTACCTGATCAAGCCGCAGCCCGGCAGCACCAACCCCTTCGTCGCCGGTGCCGCGCGCGACGGCAAGCAGCGCGACTACCGCCTGACGGTGCTTAACCAGTCCCGCGATGCCGGCGAAGAAAGCATCGGCAAGCTCGAACAGGACGGCGCCGGCCGCAGCCTGCATGCGCCCACCAGCAAGGCCGGCCAGCAGATCGTGCTCTACCGCATCTACGCTTCCGACAAGGGGCTGCACCCCACCGGCGGCGTGGACGTACCCGTGCCGGTACTGACGCTCAAGGACGGCACCGTGCTCGAAGGCCAGGAAGCCTGCCAGGCCCTGCACGCCGAGCAGCCGCCACGTCTGAATGTCGCGGCGATCGGCATTCCCAAGTCGCAGTACCTGGCGCTGCTGAACCAGCCCGGCAAGCCCGATACGCACCCGGCCCAGGAAACTCCCGAGTGGCACATCCAGCTCGACCGCAAGGCGCTGATCGGCATGTACACCGGTGACATCGATCCCAACGCCCGGCGCAGCGAAGGCGGCTTCTTCCCCAACCTGGACAACCAGTACATCCGCACCATCATCAACACTCGCTTCGGCGACGTGCTGGTGATCCGCGGCAAGGCGCCGACCACCCCGACCACCTTCAAGGGTGACAAGCGCATGGGCAGCGGCGAGATGCGCTACTGGTCGATGTGCTCCAACCAGGGCTTCGCCAACACCCGCGTCAACGACTGCGTGTTCGACGAGAAGGTGCCGCTGGACGCCAAGGGCTACTACACCATCATGGTCAGCAAGAAGAAGGACCGCCCGCGCGTGGCCCACACCGAATGCGGCATCGCCTGGCTGCCGATCGCCGATGATGGCGACGGCGTGAAGGACCCCGACGTTGCCGTCGTGCAACTGCGCAACATGCTCACCTCGCCGGACTTCAAGCACGGCGTGAACAGCGTCGACAAGGACAGCGACATCGCCAAGGTGATGGGCGAGTACGCGCCGAAGGGCATGTACATGCAGCGCAACATCATCGAGACGGTCTGGACCTGCCCGAAGAAGTCCTGATCCCGGTCTCGAGTCCGCGCCCGGCAAGCGGAGCCGGACCTGCCAACGAAGGCCTCTGCCTCATCGACAACCGGTGATGCAGGGGCCTTTGTGCTTTTGCGCAGCGGGTGCGGGGGATTGTCAGGCTTGGCGAGGCGGGTGGCGCGGAGGAGGGGAAAATCCTGCCCCCGCGAGAGGGGCAGGACGCGTCGTCACTGTTTGACGACCTCGATGGCCGGGAACTTGTAGCTGCCCTGCTGCACCGCTTTGCTCGGGCCGTACAGGCGCATGATGATGTAGGCATCCTTCTCGGGGATCGGCAGGAAGTTCGGGTCGTTGGCGTCGCCCTTGGCGCTCAGCTCGATGGTGTAGTTGCCATCGGCGTCCGGCTTCAGCGTGCGGTCGCCACGGCTGTGGCGGTTGAGCTCGTTGTGCGCCATGAAGCGGTTGTCGGTGCCGTAGACGGTGAACGACCAGAACTGGCTGACGTCCGGCGCCTTGAAGGTCATGCGGTAGGACTTGCCGTTGGCGCCGTTGATCGGCTTGCCGTCGCTGCCTTTCACCGCCTGGAGGTAGGTGCTTTCTTCCGGCGGCAGCCCCCACTGGCCGAGATAGGTGCCCACGGCGAACAGGTCACGGGCGCCGTCGCCCAGTTGCTCGCGCGTGCCCAGCGACTTCTCGGAACTGGTCAAGGTCGGGCCGAGTTCCTTGATGTGCTTCATGCCCAGCTCTTCACCTTTCTTGGCGGCGGCCAGTTGCTCCTGGCTGAAGTTTTCCTTGCAGGGCTCCAGGCCTTCGGCCTTGTACTGGCTCAGCCACTTCTGGTCGGCCTTGCCCATGCTGCCATCGCACAGCACGAAGTTGACCCGCTGCAGCCAGTTGGTCTTCGCCGGGTCCGGGTAGGTGCGCTGCTTTTCCTTGGGGCCGCGCTCGCCCAGGTACGCCGAGAGCGTCCGCACGTTCCAGTCGTCCATGTACTTGAGCGCCACCTTGGTGTCTTCCGGGCCAGTGGCCATGATCCGTCCCATCAGCTTGACCAGGTTGGAGTCGACGCGGATCACCTCGTCGACGCTGCCCGGCACTTCGCCTTTCCAGTCCTGCGCGGCGAACATGAAGTGGCCGCCTTTGTTGCCGTGGGTGCGCGAGCCGATCATGGTTACCGTGTAGTGGCCCATGTCCATGGTGTGCAGGACCCAGTAACGGCCCTTGTCCATGTCCGGAACGCTGACGATCACCGGTTCCGCGGCGACGTCCAGCCAGCCCATCAGGTGCAGCGTGTCGTTGTTGATGGTCGGGTGGTCGGTGTAGGTGTCGTCGGCCAGGTGGCGGATGTTCTGGAAGCGATTGAGCGGCGTGTGGGTCTTGACCGCTGTCTCATAGAAGAACTTGTACGCCTCGTCGATGGAGTAACCGTAGAGGTAGGCGTCTTCGGCCTGTTTGTCGGATATCTGGGCATAGGCGGCGGGGATCGCAAGGGAAAGCAGGGACGCAGCGAAGATCAGCGGTTTCATGGACACTCCTGTTGTATTGCCTGGAATCTTCAGTACCAGTGGGGCGATCGACGGGGAATTTCCGGCTGAACGGAATGCCCATGGGCGGCAAATCAGACCGGGTCAGTGGAGTCTAGCCACAGGTTTGCAAGTTGCCGGGGCGCTTCTGTTGATTCGGATCGATCGCTATTCAGGTAGCACCGACCGTCGCGGGAAGTAAATGCTTGAACTGCGCTGGCGGGGCTGAATTTTCAGCTGGCACGAAAGGGCAAATCGACGGCGGCAAATGACAAGAAGGGCGCGCGGCAGCAGGCAACAATGCGGAGGGCAATGCCCGATCTGGTAGCCGGCTGAACGCAGCTCCGGCACGGCCTTGGCCACGGGCTTTCATGCTCTGCGCTGGCGGCAAATGCCAAGCGCCTGACGTGAAGTGACAATTCTTCGGGAGGGCGTCGCCGCAGTATGGCGACAGGGCGCAGAAGCCGCCCCGTCAATTGCCTGCCTGAGGAGAACAACAATGCCAATGCCCACTCCCGTCTTCGAGCACAAGGAACTGCTCACCCTCAACACCCGCGAGCTGCCGATCTACAAGGACGCCCTCGCGCCGTACTTCCCCGGTGTCGACGTACAGCCGCTGTACCTGGACCCGAACCTGGGCGTGTGGACTCTGCGGGTGATCTTCCAGCCCGGCGTGCGCCTGCCTTGCCACTACCACACCGGCCCGGTGCACCTGTTCACCCTGAGCGGCCAGTGGAACTACGTGGAATACCCGGACCAGCCGCAAACCGCCGGTTGCTACCTCTATGAGCCGGGTGGCTCGATCCACACCTTCAGCGTGCCGGCCGACAACACCGAGCCGACCGACACCGTGATGGTGGTGCATGGCGCCAACATCAATTTCGACCAGGACGGCAACTTCGTGAATGTCATGGACGCCACCGACATCATGCAGCTCATCGATCGCCTGGTGGCCGAGCGCGGCCTGGACCCGGCGCGCTATATCCGCCCCGGCCACGCAGGCTACAGCGTCGGCTGAATCCGGTAGGCGGGCGCCAGTGCGCCCGCCCTTCACGAACATTCCTGGAGCGTGCTCGATGGGCCATCCTGCAATGCCGGTCGGGGCACAGGGGCAAACCCCTGAAGTGCCGCGTTCGGTCTTCATCACCGGCGCCAGCGGCTTCATCGGCCAGGCGCTGGCCAAGCGGTATCGTGCGCTGGGCACCGAAGTGCGCGGCATGGACCTGCGCGCCGACCCCGCCAATGGGGTTGTCGCGGGTGACCTGACACGCCCGCAGCAGTGGGCCGAACAGGCCCGCGGCTGCGAGCTGTTCATCAATACGGCGGCGGTGGTGTCGCTGGCCGCGTCGTGGAAGCAATACCGCGAAGTGTCGGTGCGCGGCGTACGCAACTGCCTGGACGTCGCCATCCAGAGTGGAACCAAGCGTTTCGTGCAGTTCTCATCCATTGCCGCGCTGGGCTGGCAGTACCCCGAGCAGGCCGACGAGCGCTGCGACGTGGTCATCGGCGAGCAATACCGCTACGGCGTGGCCAAGGGCGCGAGCGAGCACCTGGTGCTGGCGGCCCACGCTGCCAGGGAAATCGACTGCACCATCGTCAGGCCGGGCGATGTCTACGGCCCCGGCTCGCGCGCCTGGCTCAGCGAGCCACTGAAGATGGCCAGGGCCGGCGCACTGATCCTGCCCAACGGCGGTTCCGGCCGCTGGACGCCGGTCTACATCGACGACCTGCTGGACGGCGTGATGCTGGCGGCGGGCCTCGCCCAGGGCAAGGGCCAGGTCTTCCACATCAGTGCGGCAGAGGACGTCAGCTGCAAGGAATTCTTCAGCCATCACTGGCGCTGGGCGGGCCGCTCCGGCTCGCCGCGCAGCCTGCCACTGGGCCTGGCGACGGCGCTGACCCGGGGCATCTGGGGCGTCAATCGGCTGCTCGGGCGGCACGACGAAGTCACCCCGGACGCCATGTACATGTTTTCCCGCACGGGCGGCATTTCCATTGCCAAGGCACGACAGATGCTCGGCTATGCGCCGAAGGTCAGCCTGGACGAAGGGCTGCGCCGCTCCGAAGCCTGGCTGCGCGAAGTCGGCCAACTGAGCTGATTGCTCATGCCGCCCATCGCGGTGGCCAACCCCTGGATATGGAGACGCTCAATGAAAGCTGTCGTGATGCGCGACAAGCAGCTGCAGGTCGATTCACTGGCCAACCCCGAGCCGGGGCAGGGCGAGGTGCTGGTCAAGACCCTGGCCTGCGGTATCTGCGGTTCGGACCTGCACATGTTCCACCACTGCGAGCACGTGCTCGCCAACTTCAAGCGCGGCAATATCCCGATCGCCTTCGATGATCGCCAGGATGTGGTGTTCGGCCACGAATACTGCGCCGAGATTCTCGACCACGGGCCGGGCAGCGAGCGCAAGCTCAAGGTCGGCACCCGCGTCTGTTCGCTGCCGTTCGTGATCACCCCGCAGCAGTTCCATCACATCGGTTTCTCCAACCGCTACCCCGGTGGCTATGGCGAGCAGATGGTCCTGGCCGAGCAGATGCTGCTGCCGGTGCCCGGCGACCTGCCGGCGGACATCGCCGCGCTGACCGAGCCGCTGACCGTCGCCGCCCACGCGGTGAACCGCGCGCAGCTCGACGGCAGCGAAGTGCCGGTGGTCATCGGTTGTGGCCCCATCGGCCTGGCGATGATCGCCATCCTCAAGTCACGCGGTATCGGCCCGGTGGTGGCGGCGGACTTCAGCGCCGGCCGTCGTGCGCTGGCAGAGAAGATGGGTGCCGACGTGGTGGTCAACCCCGCCGAGCAATCGCCCTATGCGTCGTGGCTGGAAGTGGCCGCACCTGCCGGCTACGACATCAATGGCCCCATGGCGCTGCTCGGACTCGGTCCGCAACCCAGGCCGTGCGTGGTGTTCGAGTGCGTTGGCGTGCCGGGGCTGATCCAGCAGGTGATCCAGAACGCACCGCCGCGCTCGCGGCTGATCGTGGTGGGCGTGTGCATGGAGAGCGACCGTATCGAGCCGCTGATCGGCATCGGCAAGGAAATGAACGTGCACTTCTCCTTCGGCTACACCGGCGAGGAGTTTGCGCAGACGCTTCACGCGCTGGCCGATGGCAAGCTCGACGGCGCGCCGATGATCACCGCGCGGGTCAAGCTGGACGGCGTGGCCGATGCCTTCGGTGCGCTGGCCCAGCCGGACCAGCAGGCGAAGATCATGATTACCTACGACTGACCCTGTACCGCCGCCCCGGCGCGCAATTGCGCGCGCCGTTCCCGCGGCGGCGTCCCGTACCAGCGCCGGCAGGCGCGGTTGAACGAGCTCTGCTCGGCATAGCCGAGCAGGCCGGCCACCTGGGCCATGGGCATCTGCGCCTCGCTCAGGTAGAGGTCGGCCAGCTCGCGACGGACACTCTCGACCATCGCCTCGAAAACCCGATCGCTTTCGGCCAGCCGGCGCTGCAGCGAGCGCTCGCGCATCCCGAGTTGCTCGGCGATCAGCGGCAGGGCGCAACGTTGCGTGGGCAGCAAGCGGCGGATCGCATCCTCTACCTGCGTATGAATCTCCAGCGGCTGGTGCGCCCCAAGGCTGCTGATGTACTCCACCATGGTGTCGTGCAACTGGCGGTTGTGCTGGTCGATCGGCTTGCTCAGCTGCTCCGGCAGCAATACCAGTGCCGTGCAGGCCTGGCCGAAGTGCACGCGCGCACCGAAGAAACGCTGGTAACGGGCCTGGGGAAGATGGGCCTCGGTACGTGATAACACCGCATGCGGTTTGAAGCCCGGTCCGTAGAGCATCTGCAGGGTCTTGAACATCACGCCCAGGGACAGCTCGATGATCTGTGTCTGCCGTGGCAGCGGGCGCAGGCGCAGTTCGTAGATGAGGTGGGGGCGCTCGGGGTCCGTTTCACTGTCCAGGTACACCAGCACGCCGGGGCTGTAGGTGTGCAGGAAGCGCGTGATCGCCGCCAGCGCCTCGCCGACGTTGCGCGCGTTCTGCCCGACCACGGCGAGCGGCCCGAGGATGGTGATGCTCTGCCGTTCGGCCAGGCGCAGGCCGAAGTCCGGGCAGTCCAGACGCTCGGCACACAGCTCGAGCAAATGGATCATGGCGCGGTAGGGAATCACCGCCGAGCCGTTGTCCAGCAACTTCGGCTCGATCCTTACCTGGCGCAGCAGCGAGTCGGGATCACCGCCCAGGTCGGTGACCAGTTCGGGAAATCCGGTGAGCGAGGTGACTCTGATCAGGGCGGTCATGGTCGCGTAGTTCTCTGCGTTCGAAAGCCGCTCAGCGGGCGCCGAGGTCGGGCTGCAAAGCCACGGATGGCGTGCGCTGGCATCTTCTTGGGTTTTTATCGCAGGCAACAGGATTATTCGACCGCTGACGTCAAATGACAAACGGCTGACAGGAACAGACAAATGATTCTGGCGGGGCTCTGGGCATTCTTGGGCAAACCAACAAGAACGCTCACCCAGCGGGCCACTCCAGGCCCGGCGCGGCAAGGGCGATGCCGGAGACCTGCATGCATAACAATAATCACGCTGTCCGTTCCGTCCTCAAACCGCTGGCCCTGGCCGTATTCCTGGCATCCGCCGGTGCGGCGCACGCCTTGCCATTCCAGCTGGAGAACGGCTGGGAAGGGGAGTGGAACACCACGTTGTCGGTCGGCTCCCAATGGCGCGCGGAGGGCCAGGACAATGACCTGTACAGCGCCGCCAACGGCGCCCTGCGCGGCAAGTCCGGCGGCACCGGAGGTTCGGTGGATGCGGGCAACCTGAACTACGACAAGGGTGATCGCTTCTCCACCATCGCCAAGTTCGTCACCGACCTGTCGCTGCGCAATGGCGACATGGGCGGGATGATCCGCGTCAAGGGCTGGTATGACGAGGCGCTGAAGGACGAAGACGTCAATTTCGGCAGCGCCTCCAACGGCTACCGCAAGAAGCCGCTCAACGACGACGGCTATTCCGACCTGCAGAAGTTCAGCGGCGTCTATCTGCTCGATGCCTACCTGTACAACACCTACTACTTCGACGAGACGCCGGTGCAACTGCGCCTCGGGCGCCAGGTGGTGAACTGGGGCGAGAGTGCGTTCATCCAGGGCATCAACCAGATCAACCCGCTGGACGTCCCGGCGCTGCGCCGTCCGGGCACCGAGCTCAAGGAAGCCCTGATCCCCGTGTGGATGGCCTACATGAACGTCGGCCTACCGGCCGGGGTGTCGATGGAGGCCTTCTACCAGCTCAAGTACGAGAGCACCGCCATCGAGGGCTGCGGCCATTACTGGTCGGTTACCGAGAGCGCGATCGGCCAGGACTTCGGCGACTGCCAACTGGGTACCTTCCTGGGCGGCAGCAATCCGTCCTCGCCGACCAAGGTGGCCGCCGGCGCCTACCTGCCGGAGATCAAGGGCAAGGACCCGCACGACAGCGGGCAGTGGGGCGTGGCCTTCCGCCTGCCGGTGGATGCGCTGGATGGCGAAGTGGGGCTGTACTACCTGAACTACCACTCGCGCACGCCTTACCTGGGGCTGCGCAGCACCAGTTCGGCGGCCATGACCGAGTTCCCCAACGCCGGTGCCCCCGGCGCCGTTGCGCGTAACGCTGCCGGGCAGTTCGTCGGGCCGAGCTGGGAATACCCCGAAGACATCCGTCTGTTCGGCCTGAGCTTCACCACCACGCTGGCCGGCTGGTCCATCGGCTCGGAGCTGAGCTACTCGCCCAACCAGCCGGTGCAGATCAATGGCGCCGACCTGCTCAATGGCGCGATTGCCGGCATCGGCCCGGCCGCCGATCTGATCCAGCAGGTCAAGGTCGCCAGCTCGCCGTTCACCGCCGGCTGGGATCGCTACGAGAAGACCCAGTTCCAGGTCAACGGCGTCAACGTCTTCCCCAACGTGCTCAAGGCCGACAACCTGACGGTGATCGCCGAGGCCGGTTTCCAGTGGAACAACGTGCCCCAGGGTGACGACGACCGCCGTTACGGTCGCGGCTTCATCTACGGCCTGGGTTCCAGCCCGACCATCCCCGCTGGCGGCAATACCTGCACCTCGCCAGTGGCCAGCCTGCGCAACAGCAGCCCGGCCGGCTGCAAGAACGATGGCTACGTCACCGACTTTGCCTGGGGTTATCGCCTGCGCGGGCAGCTCGACTACAACAACTTCCTCGGCACCAGCATCACCGCGTCGCCCTATGCCTTCCTCGGCCAGGACGTCGACGGCGTGTCGATGGACGGCCAGTTCAACGAGGGTCGGGTGACCTCCGCCATCGGCATCACCTTCGATTACAACAAGCAGCAAAAGCTCGACTTCAGCTACGTCAGCTTTGACAACAGCGCCGAGTACGACCCGCTGCACGACCGCGATTTCTACGCCGCCAGTTACAGCTACAGCTTCTGACAGAACAACAAGAGGTCATACCGATGAACAAGCCATACCGTGCCGCGCGCCTGGGCGGCCTGACGGCGGCCCTGCTGCTCGCCCTGAGCAGCCAGGCCCACGCACAACTCACTGCCGAACAGGCCGCGCGCCTGGGCAAGGATCTCACGCCGCTGGGCGGCGAGATGGCCGGCAATGCCGATGGTTCGATCCCGGCGTACACCGGCGGCATGCCCCAGCCGCCGGCGGGCTGGTCGCCGGCCCAGGGTTATGTCGACCCCTTCGCCGGGGAGAAACCGCTGTTCACCATCACCGCCGCCAACCTGGCGCAATACAAGGACAAGGTGACGCCGGGCATGCAGGCGCTGCTGGCCAAGTACCCGGCGTTCAAGATGCCGGTGTACCCGACGCACCGCACCGCGGTGGTGCCGGCGGCGGTTGCCGAGAAGGTCAGGCAGGAGGCGGTGAACGCCCAGCTCAACGGCTTCGGGGTGAGCAATCTGAATGGCACCACCACGCCGTTCCCGATTCCGAAGAACGGCCTGGAAGCGATCTGGAACCACAACCTGCGCTACCTTGGCGGCGGCCTGCAGCGGACCTACGCGTCCTTCCCGGTACGCGGCAGCGGTGACTTCTACACCGTGCGTATCCAGGAAAACCGCGTGTTCGACACCAACATGGACAAGCAGTCGGACAACCGCCTGCTCAACTATTCCGCGCGCTTCATCTCGCCGGCCACCCTGGCGGGTACCGTACAGCTGGTGCACGAGCCGATCGATCAGGTGAAGGAAGTGCGTTCGGCGTGGATCTACAACGTCGGCCAGCGCCGCGTGCGCCGCGCCCCCGACCTGGCCTATGACAACGTCAACGACGGCACCGAAGGCCTGCGTGTGACCGATGACTTCGACGGCTACAACGGCGCCCCGGACCGCTTCGATTGGAAGCTGGTCGGCAAGCAGGAAATGTACGTCCCGTACAACGACTACAAGCTGGGCAGCAAGGACGTGAAGTACAAGGACCTGCTCACGCCCAATACGCCGAACCCGGACCTCATGCGCTATGAACTGCACCGCGTATGGGTGGTGGAAGGCACATTGCGCCCGGACGCCAAGCACGTCTACGGCAAGCGCGTGATGTACCTCGACGAGGACTCCTGGACCGTACTGGCCAGCGACGCCTACGACACCCGCGGTACGCTCTGGCGCATCGGCGTGCACCCGCTGGTCCAGTTCTACGACGCCCAGGTGCCCTGGTACCGCGCCAACATCTGGCACGACCTGAGCAACGGCAGCTACTACCTCGCCGGCCTGGCCAACGAGGAAGCGCAGCCCTGGACGTTCGGTATCAAGGGTCGCTTCGTCGACTTCCAGCCCGACGCGCTGCGCCGCATGGGCAAGTGATAGCTATCGACCTTCGTTGAACCCGAACGGGCCGTCCCTGGCGGTCCGTTCGCCCGCTGGAAACAAGTTCATGTCGCCACGCCAGATTCTGCTGCTGGCAGGCCTCTGCCTGCCCGCCTCATACGCCTTCGCCCAGACGCCGGCTGCGGACTACACCCTGCGCCCGGACCGCGTGTTCCTGCTCAATGTCGCCGATACCGGCGATGGCCTGGTGGCCGTCGGCGAGCGGGGTGTCGTGTTGCTGGCTGACGCCAGTGGTGACCACTGGACCAGCACACGCACGTCGACGACCCGCACGCTGGCCGGTGTTGCGTTCACCGATGCCCGTCACGGCATTGCCGTTGGACACGGCGGCGCCCTGCTGAAAACCGAAGATGGCGGCCGCCACTGGCAGGCGATCGACGCGGAGACCAACGGCGATGCATTGCTGGGCGTCGCGGCCATGGGCGAGGGGCGGATGGTCGCCTGGGGCGCTTTCGGGCTTTACCTGATGTCGGCGGACAACGGCGTCACCTGGCAGCGCCACAGCGTGCTGGGCGATGACTTCGACCGGCACATCTCGCAGATCATCGCCCTGGCCAACGGCGATTGGTTGCTGGTGGGCGAGAGCGGCACGCTGGCTCGCTCGGCCGACCATGGGCAGAGCTGGCAGGCCATGGCCAGTCCCTACGCCGGCAGCCTGTTCGGCGCGCTTCAACTCAACGGTGGCGGCCTGCTGATCTACGGCATGCGCGGCAACCTCTGGTACTCGGCCGATGCCGGCCAGAGCTGGGAACAACGGCAGAGCGGCACCACCTTCGCTCTCAACGGCGCCGTCGAGCTCAAGTCCGGCCATGTGCTGGTGATGGGCAACAGCGGGCTGTTGCTGTCCAGCGATGACCAGGGCGGCCACTTCAGCGTCCAGCCTTCGACTCATGCCAGCCTGGCTCGCGCCATCGAGCGCGGCGATGGCCGACTTCTGGCAGTGGGGGACCACGGCGTGATGACGCTTCCCCAGGCCAAGCCCCAAGTGCAGGACTGATCCATGAGCATGCAGGAAAACTTTGTGAAGAATGCCGAGCATCTGGAGCGCCAGAACTTCTCCCGCGGAGTGGTAGGGCGGGTGTCCTACTGGATCTTCCACCAGCGCAAGCCGCTGCTCGCGCTGTTCATCCTGATCACCCTGGCGCTGGGCTACAGTGCCAGCCAGCTCAAGGTGGAGGCGGGCTTCTTCAAGATGATCCCGCTGCACCACGAGTACATGAAGACCTTCCTGGAGTACCAGAAGGACTTCGGCGGCGCCAACAAGGTGCTGGTCGCGGTGAAGAACAACAAGGGCGAAATCTTCACGCCGCAGGCCATGGCCGCGCTGCGCAAGGTCTCCGATGAAGTGTTCTTCATCAATGGCGTGGAGCGCAGTTCGGTGACCTCGCTGTTCACCTCCAACGTGCGTTACACCGAAGTGGTGGAGGATGGCTTCACCGGCGGCAACCTGGTGGATTCCAGTTACGCCGGCAAGCCCGAGCAGATCGCCCAGGTGCGCGAGCGCACGCTGAAATCCGACTGGGTCGGGCGCATCGTTTCCAGCGATCTGTCCGCGGCCATGGTGGTTGCCAACCTGCAGGAAACCGACCCGGTTACGGGGCAGCGCCTCGACCTGCAGGACGTGGCGAAGAAGCTCGAACAGATCCGCCAGGAAAACCAGAGCGCGGATATCAGCATTCACATCATCGGCTTCGCCAAATCCGTCGGCGATATCGCCGAGGGTGCGTCGGGCGTGCTGATCTTCTTCATCATCGCCTTCGTCATCACCGCGGTCCTGCTGTTCTGGTACTCCGGCTCGCTGATGCTCACCGGCTGGGCGCTGATCTGCGCCGTGGTGCCGGTGATCTGGCTGCTCGGCCTGCTGCCGCTGCTGGGGCTGACCCTGGACCCGATGTCGATCCTGGTGCCGTTCCTGATCTTCTCCATCGGCGTTTCCCACGCGGTGCAGATGACCAATGCGTGGAAGCTGGAGACCCTGCACGGCGCTGATGGCGTGACCGCCTCGCGCAACTGTTTCCAGAAGCTGTTCATTCCCGGTGCGGTGGCACTGCTGGCGAATGCGCTGGGCTTCGTGGTGATCGCGCTGGTGGATATCGAGATGGTCCGCGAGCTGGCCATCACCGCCACGCTGGGCGTCTCGGTGATGATCGTCACCAACAAGATGCTGCTGCCGATCCTGCTGTCGTTCATGCGCCTGTCTGCCGCCGATGCGCAGAAGCTGCGCGGCAAGGAAACCCTCGGCGCAGCACTGTGGGAGCGCCTGGGGGTTCTGGCGACCCGCCGCGGCGCTGCCTGGGCACTGGGTTGCGCGGCGCTGCTGCTGGGCTTTGGCCTGTTCGAGGCGAGGCACCTGCACGTTGGCGATATCGGCGCCGGAGTGCCGGAACTGCGCGCGGATTCGCGTTACAACCAGGACGTTGCCGTCATCACGCGGGACTTCGCCATCGGTGTCGATCTGTTGCAGGTCATCGCCCGCGCCAAGGGCAGCGAGGAAACCCCCTGCGTGAAGCGCGAGGTGCTGGACCCTATCGGTGAGCTGGAACTGTATCTGCGCCAGGATGACGGTGTGTCCTCGGTGCGCAGCCTGGCCGGCTTCGTCGGCAGCATCACCCAGGCCTATGCCGAGACCGACCTGAAGTGGCGCGTGCTGCCCGAACCCACCGCGCAGATCGCCCAGGGCGTAGGCTTCGCCACGCGCGTTGGCACCGAATACATGAACAGCGCCTGCAACGCGATTCCGGTATCGATCTACACCCGCGACCACCAGGCCGACACCATCGCCACGCTGATGGGCAAGATCAAGGCATTCAAGGCCGCCAACGACAACGACCAGGTCGAATTCCAGCTGGCCTCCGGCAACGTCGGCGTGATGGCCGCCACCAATGAAGTGGTGCATGCCGGCGACAAGCTGGTGAACAGCGCGCTGTTCGCCTCGGTCACGCTGCTGTGCCTGTGGATGTTCCGCTCCTGGCGCATCACCTTGTGCGTGATCGTGCCGCTGGCCCTGGTGACGGTGCTGTGCAATGCGCTGATGGCCTTGCTGGGCATCGGCGTCAAGGTGAACACGCTGCCGGTGGTCGCGCTAGGCGTCGGGGTCGGGGTCGACTACGGCATCTACCTGTTCGAGCGGATCAAGCACGAGATGCATGAGCGTGGCTGCAGCCTGCGCGAGGCCTTCGTCGAGGCACTGAAGCAGCGCGGCACGGCATCGGTATTCACCGCCGTGACCATGACCCTGTCCATTGCCACCTGGGCGTTCTCCTCCCTGAAGTTCCAGGCCGACATGGGCATCCTTCTGGCCTTCATGTTCCTGGTCAACCTGCTCGGCGCGATCCTCCTGCTGCCGGCGCTGGCGGCCTGGCTGGTACGCCCCGTCGACGCCAGTCGGCACTGATCAAGGGCAGGGCGGGGCAACCCATCCTGCTGCAACGAGCACGCGAAGCGAGCACAGAGGTCATCGACGCTTGTCGGGGATTTGCCGAGAAACCCGGCCCGGAAAGTTGGGGTCGGGTTGCATTTGCCAGCCGCAGCGCCGGAGCTACCTTTATTTTGGCGCCACGGAATTCGATGCAGCGGTAGTTCCCGTCGGATCGCGTGCCCGCAAGTTTCCCCTGAAAGGCCCCAACGACCCTATGGAGTTAGATACTTGATGAAGCACAAGATCGGATTCAGCCTGCTCGCCCTGGCACTGTGCACCACCCTGTCCATTGGCGCCCAGGCGGGCGAGAACTCGTCTGGCAAGCCGGCCGCCGAGGTGCCGGGCATTCCCGCCGGTACCGTGATCACGCCGTCCAGCGCACGGGTGATCGCCCAGGACGCCTATCTGTGGGGCTGGCCGCTGGTCAATGCATTCAATCGCCGGGCGTCTTTCTCCAAGGCTCCGGAACCGGGCCTGATGGGCGGCATCCTGCCCGCCGCGCCGGTTGGCTACGTCAGCATGCTCAGTGACTACATTTCCCCTGAGCAGCACTGGGTCGCGCACCCGAACCAGGACGTGGTCTACGGATTCGGCTTCGGCGCCACCGATGACGATCCGGTGGTCCTGCAGGTACCGGATTTTGGCGACCGCTTCTGGGTCTACGCCCTGTATGACGCCCGCAGCGAAGAGTTTTCCAAGCTCGGCAAGCAGTACGGCACCAAGCCGGGCAATTACCTGGTGGTAGGGCCCAACTGGAAGGGTACGGTGCCTGAAGGCATCACCGAGGTGATCAAGTCTCCCACCGAATTCATCGCTATCGGCCCGCGTGTCTTCATGGGCGACAGCGAAGCCGACCACGAGGCGGTGAAGAAGGTACTGCAGCAGGTGGTGGTCTATCCGCTGAGCAAGTACAACGGCAAATCCGTCACCAAGGACTGGACCAAGACCCCGCATTTCCCTGCCGCGCAGAGTTCCTCCAGCGAGACCCGCTGGGTGGACCCGAACAAGTTCTTCGATGAACTGCCGCAGATACTCGACAAGGTGCCGCCGCTGGCCGGCGAGGAAAGCCGTTACGCCATGCTGCGTGCGGTACTGGACGCCGCCGCGAAGGATCCGGCGATCAAGGACGTGCTGGTCAAGACTGCGGTCGAGACCGAGGAGCAGGTGATCACCCCGCTGTTCTCCTTCCGCACCAACGGCTCGCGCCTGCCCAACGGCTGGAACTCGCCCACCAACGTCGCCCGCTGGGGCAATGACTACCTCACCCGCACGGCGACGGCGAAGTCCAACATGTACACCAACCAACCCGAGGAAACCCGCTACTTCTTCCTCGAGGTGGATGGCAAGGGCGAGCGCCTCAACGGCAATCACAGCTACACCGTGACCTTCGCCAAGGGCCAGACACCGCCAGCGAACGGTTTCTGGTCGCTGACGATGTACGACCCCAAGCACTTCTTCGCGGCCAACTCGCTCAAGCGCTACTCGGTCGGCACCAAGAACCTGGATCGCATGAAGTACAACGACGACGGTTCGCTGACCATCTACGTGCAGCACGACTCGCCGGGCAAGGACAAGGAGGCCAACTGGCTGCCGGCGCCGAAAAGCGAGTTCGAGATGACCATTCGCACCTACTGGGCCAAGCCCGAGGTGCTGAGCGGGGAGTGGACGCCGCCGGCGGCTGTCCGGGCCCACTGAGGAAGAGGCGGCCGGGAGTTCAACCGACTCTCCCGGCCGCCTTCGGGCTGGCGCTGCTGATCAGTCGGCGACCCGCTCGAAGTCGGGCATCTTGAAGGTCTTGTCGTTGAATTCCTGCGTCGGCCCGTAGAAACGGAGGGCTGGCAGCGGGCGTTTGCCCGAGGTGGGAATCCAGTTCGACTCCAGGCCCTCCGGCGCCTTGGGCCCGACGTAGAGGGTGACGCCGCCGTCGGCGTTCCTCTTCATCTTGTCGACATCGAAGGACGACAGGGTGGTGCGGTTGCTGTCGCTGTAGATGAAGGAGAAGGTGGCGCGGTCGTAGACGGTCAGGGCCCAGAACTGCTTGACCGGCATCTTCGCGGGGACTTCGACCTTGTACAGCTTGCCGGCTTCCAGCGGCTTGCCGTCCTTGTCAGCCATGGCCATCTGGTAGGAAGTGGCCGGGGAAGCGCTGAGCACCTTGGGCATGTAGGTGCACCAGAAGTATTCCGCGGCGCGTTCGGTCAGGTCGATACGGTCGTCGTAGACGAACTTGAACTCGTGATTCCTGTCCGCCTGCAACAGCGAGACGTAGTGACGGTCGGGCCAGTACACGCGCTTGGCCATGTTCTTGTCGAACCACTCCTGCAGGTAGAACCAGGCGTCGATGGCGGCCTGGTGCATGGCGCGCCTGGCCGTTTCATCGGGCGCGAAGGGCTTGCCTTTCTCGATGCCCAGCGAAGCCAGCATGCCCATCATCAGCTTGTCGTGCTCGCGGACCGGCTCGACGCTCATGATCGCGTGCATGTCCTCGAAGTGGCGCTCGTCGTAGAACGGCAGCGTCGGGTAGCGCTGGTGGCTGGGGTCGATGAACTTCTGCTGCGGCGGGTTCTTCGCCTGCTCCAGGTAATACATGCGCAACTGCCTGGCGTACTGGCACGCGTCCGCCGCTGTCTTCCCGGCGGCGGGGACGGAGCGAAAGGCAAAGGCGATGCGGTAGTTCGGCGAGGCGACGTGGAAGTAGCCCTTGGGGATTTCGCCCTTGTAGTCCGGCGCGGTGAAGAGGTACTTGCCGCCTTTGCCCTTGTCGACGCCCGCGGGGCCGACATCGGCAATGGTGAACTGCCAGGCATCGACGACCTGGCCGTAGAGGCTGCCGGCCGCACCCGCCGGTGGAATCTCGAGGACTACCGGGCCCTTGCGCAGGTCGGTGTAGGCGGCGATGTAGGGCGTGGTGCTGTTGGCCGTCAACGCCTCGAGCTGCGGCGTCGCCGTCTGCGAGTAGGCGATGATGTCGTTGTCCTTGTACCCCAGCTCCTCGAACGCGGCGCGGCGGAACGAATAGATGGAGATCGCCGGCATGTTCCAGAGGATGGCTTCGAAGGCGCGCTGGTACTTGATCTGGTAGTCGAAGTCCTTCACCGAGGGGCTGGAGCCGGCGGGCGGCTGGCCGCCCAGGGGTTCCGTCGCCAAGGCGGTACCGCCGACGAACAAGCTGCTGGCGATCAGGAGCGCGGGCAGCACATGGCTTGCACCGCTGAACAGTGCGGTCTTGCGGGGTGTCGATCGTTCCATGGCCTGCATTGGGCCTCCTCTTGTGGATCAGCTGACCGGGCTGTTCCCACCTGACCCAACCGCTGCCCTCGGTTCGCCTCAGGGCGTGGCCGGGACCGGCGATTGACTGCTGGCGTAGAAGGGAGCGGGTATCCGCGCAGTGTAGTTGCTGATTTCCGCGGCGCTGCGGGCTGTGCGATCGAGGCGTGCTGTCGGGAGGCGAGGGTGGGCGTCCTGTAATATTCTGTTACGCTCGATCGTGACACGCCCGCCATCGGGTTATGATGGCCAGGCCGCGTGTCAGCCGCAGAACAAGAATTCCAGGCACCCGGATTCGAGATCAGCCTCCATGCCCAGTATCCCTATCGATGCCCAGCTCGACCTGGCCCTGGTTTCGCCCTTCCTGCTGCAGACCCTCGCCGAGGTCGCCAGCGCCCGGGGCGTCAGTGGCGAGCGCCTGTGCCTGGGGCTCGGCTTCACGGCCGACGAACTGCAGGACCCGGCGCAGCGCATCTCCTACCGCCAGGCCGTGAGCATGATCCAGCGCGCGCTGGAGGCCCTGCCCGAGCGCGGCCTGGGCCTCTGGGTCGGTGACCACAACGTGCTCGGCACCCTGGGCCTGCTCGGCCATGTGCTGTCCCTGTGCAAGACCCTGCGCGACGCCTTCGAGGTGGGCCGGCGTTTCCAGCACACCACCGGCGGGATGACGGTCTGCCACCTGCAGGAAGGCCCCGAGGAAAGCCATATCGAGGTCGAGTGCCGGCTGCCCTACACGGATGTCCAGGTGTTCGCGGTGGAGGAGTTCTTCGCCAGCGTACTGGTCTACAACCGCGCCCTTATCGGCGATGCGTTCCAGCCCCTGCGTTTCGAGTTCACCCACGCCGCGCCCAGCTACGAGGCCGAGTACCGGCGCCTGCTGGGGCCGAACCTGCGCTTCGGCTGCCTGCACAATCGCATGGTGATCGCCAGCCATTGGCTGGACGCGGCACTGCCCAGCCACCAGCCCGTTGCGTTGCGCCAGGCACTCAACCTGCTGGAAGCCGAATGTGCCCAGGTGCAGCAGAAGAGCGACCTGCTGCAAACCGTCGAGCGTGCCATTCTCCGCGACCTGCCATCGGGCTGCCCCATCGACAAGGTGGCCGCCGGCCTGAACATGAGCAGCCGCACCCTGCGGCGGCGCCTGAGCGAGCACGAGATCACCTTCGAGACCCTGCACGAACAGGTACGCCGAGCGCGCGCCATGAGCCTGCTGGGCAACCCGGAGATGCCCATCGAGCGCATTGCCGAAGCCCTCGGCTACAGCGATGTGCGCGGATTCCGCCGGGCCTTCAAGCGCTGGACCGGACGGAGTCCTTCGGCCTGTCGGGACGAGGTGGCTGCGGCGCACTGAGGGCGAGCGCAGCAACGCGATTACATTGATGCGCCACAAGGGCGCTCGATTGATTGGCAGTTAAGGTCGTATTGCCAATCAACGAGGAGCACATCATGTACAAGCACGTACTGGCCGCCGTGGACGGCAGTCCCGTTTCCTTCCGCGCCCTGGCCGAAGGCGCACGGCTGGCCCGCATGAGCGGCGGCGAGCTGCACGTTATCAGCATCATCGACCGCCCCCTGGCGCATCTCCCTTACTACGCCAAGTACTACGACACCGAAGCGCTGCATGCGGCCGCGCTCAAGGCCGCCGATGACATCCTGAGCAAGGCGCGCGAAGTGGTCGCCGAGTTCGCGGTGCCGGCCAGCTTCGCAGCGGTCGCCATGGACAGCGTCGGCGAGGAGGTGGCCGAGCGTATCGAGGCGGAGGCCGAGGCGGCCAAGGCGGATGCCATCGTCATGGGCACCCATGGTCGCCGCGGCGTGCATCGCCTGATGCTCGGCAGCGTGGCCGAGGGAGTGCTGCGGACAAGCAAGCGCCCGCTGCTGCTGGTACGCGAGCAGTAAGCCGGCGGAACCGGCTGCGGGGTCTGGCAGGTGCCCGCCTGCGCAGCCGGGAGTGCCGCTCGCCGAACAGCTTGCCGGCCCTTGCGCCGCGACCCTCCGCGCAATGCCCGGTACCGCCAGGGCAGACAGCAGGGGTGGAGGCTTCAGCTCAAGGCAAGGCGGGTGCAGCGCCGGGCAGCTGCTACGCTCGGTGAATCCACGCGGCCACCGAGGCTTGGCCTGCGTGTGCTGGTTACCGCGTACCCGCGATACCCATCCGCTAGCACCTTGATGCAAGGAGTCGCCCGATGAGTGTGTCCCGCTGGATCTACCTGTCCCTGGCTGTCGGCGTGCTGGTCGGTTGCCAGAGCCAGAAGAACGACGAGCTGAGCTACCAGTTCGACAACACCGAGTCGGTCGCCAAGGGCGTGCCGGGCGGTGCCATGACCGAGACGGAGGAGGTGCACGCCAGCGTCAGTGCCGTCGACCTGAGCAAGCGAACCTTCACCCTCACCGATGACCAGGGCAACAGCCGTACCCTTCAGGCGCCGCCGGAGATGCGCAACTTCGAGCAGCTCAAGGTCGGCGACCGGGTCCGCGCCATCGTCACGATGGAGCGTCTGGTCTACCTGCGTGAGCCGGGCCAGCCGGCTGGCAGTGGCGTGGCCGGCGTGCTGGCGACGGCGCAGCCGGGCAACAAGCCGGCCATGCTCGCCGCCGATACCGTGGAGATCACTGCCGTGGTCAAGTCCATGGACACCAGCAAGCGCACCGCAACCTTGCAGTTCGCCGACGGCAGCCAGCACACGGTGAATGTCCGTCCGGATGTGGAGATGAAGCGCGAGTACCTGGGGCGCCAACTGGTGATGCGGGTGACCTCCGCGGTCGCCGTCAGCGTACAGCCGCAGTAGGCCGCGCCCGGCGGCGGTCGGGGCCCGATGGGCTTCTTCCGGGGCCACGTCGCCAGCCGTACAGGATGCGCTGGCGGATGGCGGCCTCGGCCTTTGCCGGAGGTCAGTGCAGGCTTTCCACCGGCGCGGGAAGGTGCAGCACGATCTGCGCGTCCTTGATCACGTCCAGGCGCAGGACTCGCGATGCGCCCAACCCATCGAGCAACTGGCTCAGCGGCCCGCCGTTGCGGCTCAGGCGGACGTCGCGCGGCAGCAGCTTCTGCGCGTAGGCCAGGGTGTTGCTCTGCACGCGGGTCTGCTGCCAGCGGCCGTCGACCTGGTGAAGCATGGTGGTGGTGCCCAGGCGCGATTGCGCGGTGGCGATCTGCAGCGCGGGCAGCGCTGCGGCGAGCACCAGGTCCGCCTTGCCATCGGGCCCCTGGATGCTGGCGGCCACGTCGCTGTCGATCTTCACTTCGATGTCGGTGCGCCATTTGGGCAGCTGGTAGCCGTACACACCGCGCACCCGCGCAATCTCGGTGGAAACCGGCAACGCCAGCACATGGGCGACGAAGCTGCGGCGGCGCATTGAATCGAGCAGCTCCAGGGCATGGCTGCCCCTGGCGCCCGGCCGGCGGATGACGATGGCGACCGAGACCTCGTCGTATGGGTCGTTGTCGCACACCGAGTAGGAGAAAAACGTCAGCGCCACCAGGCCGTGGCCGGGGAGGGCGCGCAGCGGCTCCAGCGGTGCCGGCAACGTCGCGCGCAGACGCTCGAGGGGCGCGAGGAACAGCAGTTGGATACTGCTGGTGCGGTAGTAGAAGTTCGGCGCCCAGGTTTGCCCGACGCGTGAGGCGACCATCTGCTTGGGAATCCGCCGGAAGTAATCGATGTTGCCGGCGGCGGGGTCCTTTGCCACTTCGTTCAGGTCCGGGTTCATCCGGTAGCGGTCGTAATAGCCGCCTTCGATCACTTCAACGCTCTGGGTGCCGAACTCGACTTGCTTGAACTTCGCCTTCATCTGCCTGGCCTTCTGGTTGATCCGGGTGGGACCGCCCGGCGTGGTGGCCGGGCGGCTGACGAGGGCTACGCTAAGTTTAAAGTTAACTTTAATGTCAAGCAGGCTGCTGCGAGTTGACGCGGCCATGCCGGCAGGCAGCCTGCAGCGGAGCGCCCAGAAGTCCTGGCGGGTGCTGAGCACCAGGTTGCCTGGGCCAGGTCTGCCGCGTCCTGGGCGTTGCCCAGGCGCACACCCAGCCAAAGCCTGAGCCAGCCATGCTGTACGACGCAGAGCGGTTGAAGGGAAGAGGGCGCCGCCGGCGCTGCTTCTTACGGGCCGCGCAGGCCCTCCAGGCAGTGCCGCGCGTGACGCTGGTCCGGCAGGTCGAAGCCTTCGCTGAAGCGCTGGTAGACGGGCTCCAGCAATTGCCGCGCGTCTTCGGGTCTGCCTTGCGCGCTGCAGAGTTCTGCCAGGCAGGTAGCCGAACGCAGTTCCCAGGCCAGTGCACCTTGCTGCCGAGCCAGAGCCATGGCGTGCGTGAGCAGGGTTTCGGCGCCGGAAAGCGACTCACGATCGCCGCGCGCCCGCAGGACAACGGCCTCGTTGCGCAGAATTTCCGCGGCGCACCAGCCTGCCGCGCCGGTTCGTGCGCGCATCAACTGGGCCTGGTCGGATGGCAGCGGGCGGCTGCCGAGGGTCTGCACGATATCGCGCACCAGGCCAACGGCCGGCGCCGTGGTGCCGGCCACTTCGTCGAGCTGCATGGCCCACGCATAGTGGCGCGCCCAGTCGCTGAACAACGGCACGCGGTGGCGTTCGGCGACCTCGATCATCTGCCGTACACGGCTGCGCGCCTTGTCGAGTTCGCCGTTGTAGAAGGCGATGACGCAGCCGGCCACCGCGAGGCTGTAGGCGATCGAGGCGCTGTGGTCGATCTCGCAGGCCAGCTCGATGGCCTGCGTAGCCATGCGTTCCGCCTGCTCGGGTAGGCCGCGCAGCCAGAGCGTACGGGCCTGGGTGGCGAGCGAGGCGACCTGCTGGTCGTACTGCACGCCCAGGCAGGGGGCAAAGCGATTCGCCTGGCGTTGCCACTGCAGACGCTGCAGCACTTCTTCGCCAGCGGCCTGGGCGCGCACCTGGTCGCCCGAGTAATGCAATGCTAGCACCTGCAGGCGCAGGGCACTGGTGGCGAGCATCTCGCCCTGGCCGTCGCTCAGCCGCTCGAAGTGCCGGCTCTGCTCGGCCGCCTGCTGGTACTGGCCGGCCCACAGGAGTACCGCCAGGCCACCGGAGAGCGCAGTCAGTTCGCCGTGGCGGTCGCCGATCTGCCGGGCGAGGAAGCGGGCGTTCTGGAAGGCTTCGTCGGCCTGGCTGTTGCGCACGTCGTGGTACGTCGTGTTGCCCAGCGCCAGTTCCAGTTGCATGGCCAGTTGCAACGACGAACTGGGGTCGGCGCTGAGCAGACCCAGTGCAGCGCTCACATAAGGGCCGTATTCGTGCAGCAGCGACAGCTCCTGCCACAGCGGCGACGAGCAGGCCGCGAGATGGATCGCCTGGGTGTGCCGCACTTCGGCGTGCAGCCCCCAGTCGAGTGCGGCGCGAACCTCCGCGAGCCAGGGCGCATGACGTTGCAGCCAGCCCTGGGAGGCTGACCTTTCCCATTCGTTGTACGCGGCCTGCAGCGCACGCTGGCAGAGTTGCAGATGGCGCTCGCGGGCCTCGTACAGTTCACCGGCGCCCTGGAGCTTCTCCAGGGCATGCAGGCGGGTCGGTTCGAGCAGCCGGTAGGTGACCTCGTCGCCGCGAATCTCCGTGGTCAGCAGCGACTTGGCGGTCAACTGATTGACCAGCAGGAAGGCCGCGCCGAGCGCCGCTGGCTGACCGAGGACCGCCGCGATGGATTGCAGCGTGAAGCTGCCGCGAAAGACACTGAGGCGGCGCAGACAGGACTGTTCCGCAGGGCGCAGCAGCGCGTAGCTCCAGTCGAGCATCGCGCGCAGATGTTCGTGGCGGTCGGACTGCAGCGGAAGGTCCAGGTAGCCGCCCTGCAGCAGCGCATCGATGCTGCCGTCGGCCTGGCCCAGGTGGCCGGCGGCCAGTTCCAGGGCCAGCGGAATACCCTCCAGGCGCCGGCAGATTTCGCCGACCCGCGGCAGGTCCTCGGGGCGCAACTCGAAGTCCTCGTGGGTTTCCTTCGCCCGCTCGATCAGCAGCGCCACGGCGGGGTAGGCGAGTGCGTCGGCGATGCTGCCGACCTGCGCCGGCGGGCAACCCAGCGGCCGCAACGGCAGGATGTGCTCGCCGGTGGCGCGCAGGCTTTCACGGCTGGTGGCGAGAATGTGGATCTGTGGCGCGTGGCGCAGCAGGCATTCCACCAGGGGCGCGACGGCCTCGATCAGGTGCTCGCAGTTGTCGATGAGCAACAGCATCTGGCGGTCGGCGACCTGGCGGCAGATAGCTTCCAGCGCTTCGCCGGCCAGCCCTGGAATACCCAGGGCGGCAGCCAGGGTGCTGTTCAGCGGGCGGGCATCCTGCAACTGGGTGAGGTCGAGCATGCGGATGCCGTGGCGATAGCGGCCGATGAAGCGCTCGGCGGCCTGCAGGGCGAGGCTGGTCTTGCCGATGCCGCCGCTGCCCACCAGGCTGATGCAGCGGCGCTGCGGCAACTCGCTGAGCAGGCGCTCGAGCTCCACTTCGCGGCCCAGCAGGCGATTGCGCCGGGGCGGCAGGTTGTGGCCCGCCGACTGGCCGTCAGCCGGGGCGGGCGTTGACTGCGCCGAGCGGATCAGTGGTTCGACGAAGCTGTAGCCGCGCAGCGCCACCGTGACGATGAAGCGCCGGCCGTTCTGGCCGTCGCCCAGCGCCTTGCGCAGGGCGGTCATGTGCACCCGCAGGTTGCCTTCGTCGATGGCTTGCTCCGGCCAGGCGCGGGCCAGCAGCTCGCGCTTGCTGACCACTTCGCCGGCGCGCTCCAGCAGCGCCAGGAGGATATCCAGCGCGCGTTGGCCGAGGCGCAGCGGGCGACCGGCTTCGAGGATCACGCGGGACGCGGGGTAGATCTGGTAGGGGCCGAAATGAAGCACGGTTTCAACCGCGGCCACGGGCTCAGGAGTCATTGTCTGGTCGTCGCTTGCGCACACTGGAGGCAGGTCCCGCGCCGGGCCGGGCGTCAGCCCTGGTGGCGCTTGTCCATCGACTTCTGCGGTCGATTGGCGATTCTTCGGTGAAGCACATTCAGGGTAAACGACGGCTCGACGATGAGCCATCCTGCGCCGGGTGCCGCTTGCTCGGCTGCGTGCTTAATAACGATTAACGCCAGGCCTGGCTGTGGCGCTGCCCGGCGATTGGCAAACGCTGCCCATGGCACCCTGCGTTTTCCCCGGGGACCGCGCCGGCCAAGGCGTTGCGGCCGCCAACCGATGATCCTCGCATGGCTTGCCGGCGGCCTCGCGAGCGTTGCAGTCAAGCGCCGCTGGCCCGTTGGCCGCAGCTTTTTCGCAGTCGCGGGTTAATGCGGTTTAACCAGCTTTAACTCGCCGCCACCCCCGGCGCGCACAAAAAATGCTCCCCAGAGTGCAGGGGAGGGACCAGCATGCTTCAGCAACTGATTGGCCAGATACCAGCGGCCAGCGCCAAGCGCGACCTGGCGCCCTGGCAATGGGAGCGCGCCCAGGCGCTGCTGCTCGAGCACCTGGACAGCGGCATCACGGTGACCGCACTGGCCGCCGCCTGCGCACTGTCGCGCAGCGATTTCACCCGCAAGTTCAAGGTCACCACCGGGCATTCGCCCCAGGCCTGGATGCGTCTGCTGCGGGTGGAGAAAGCCAAGCAGCTGATGCGCGAGTCAGCCTTCGCGCTGGCGGAGATCGGCCTGCAATGCGGCTTCTGCGACCAGGCGCATTTCTGCCGGATCTTCCACCGTATCGAAGGCGTGACGCCCTTGAGCTGGCAGCGCCAGTTGTTCCAGGAGGCAAGCCATTCAACCTGGCGGCACGCAGGCTAGCCCGAATCTCCTGCGCTGCCTTACGAGGTTATCGTTCTGAAAATGCAACGCTAGAGGCGAATTTTGCCGTCTAGTGGATCAAGGGTGTCGAAATTAATCTTTGTTCCATGCAGTGACGCACTGCAAAACGAGTCCAAACCTTTTCCGGCCAAGCCGGG
>NZ_JAOCBT010000034.1:0-49597 GCF_029840045.1 Pseudomonas sp. GD03903
GAGCGAGCTTGCTCGTGAACCCGCTCAACGCCGAAGCCGCCGGGAAACCCTGTTCGCGAGCAAGCTCGCTCCTACAGGATGCCTGGGAGCTCAGGTGCGGGCCTGGCTCCGTCAGGGCCTGAAGGCCTTGAGGAATAGCGCCACCACTTCCTGCGCGTGAGCTTCGGTCTCTTCTTCGCTTGGCGGCTCGACGCAGCCGATCATCAGGCGGAAATGCACGCAGCCTTGTACCAGCATCAGGAAGTGCTCGGCCGCCCGGCGTGGGCTGTCCATCTGCAGCTTGCCCTGCTGGCGCGCCTGTTCCAGCAGGCGTTCCATCTGGTCCAGCACGCGCTGCGGGCCGGCATCGAAGAACAGCTGCGAGAGATGTGGATTCTGCCCGCCCTGGGCAATCATCAGCCGGCTCAGCGCAATGGCCTCCGGGCTGTTGATCAGTTGATTGAAGCCGCGAGCCAGGTTCAGCAGCAGGCTTTCCAGCGGCGCATCGGCCGATGGTTCGGCGAACAGCTCGGGCAGGTTCTCCGCGCACTTGGCCTGCACCGCCTCGACGAACAGCGTCTCCTTATCCGTGAAGTGGCTGTAAACGGTGAGCTTGGAGACCCCGGCTTCCGCGGCGATGGCTTCCATGCTGCTGCCGTCGTAGCCATGGCGCACGAACAGCTCCTTGGCGGCTTCGAGGATGGCTTGGCGCTTGGCCGGGTCCTTGGGGCGACCCGGTCCGTTCGATGAGTTCGATGGTGACATGTCTTTACATTTCTAATACTGGACTGATGGGTTCTGTATTTTTACTATACCGGTGAGTATAAGAATTCCAACCGCGTTTTGCGAAAGGTCACACATCATGTTCCGCCATGCTCTGTCTGTCGCGCTGCCTGCTGCCTTCATCCTTTCCCTTTCCGCCTGCGGCAACGGCGAGCCGCCGAAGCCCGCCGTGCGCCCGGCCATCGTCGTGCAGCCGCTGCCGGCGCGGGACATCACCGAAGCCTATCCCGGGGAAGTGCACGCCCGCCATGAGCCGGAACTGGCCTTCCGCATCGGTGGCAAGGTCAGCAAACGCCTGGTGGAAACCGGCGAGCGGGTGAAGAAGGACCAGCCGCTGGCGGAACTCGACCCTGAAGACGTTCGCCTGCAACTCGAAGCCACGCGCGCCCAGGTGGTCGCCGCCGAAGCCAACCTGCAGACCGTGCGCTCCGAATACACCCGCTACAAGACCCTGCTCGAGCGCCAACTGGTCAGCCAGTCGCAGTTCGACAACATCGAGAACACCTACCGCGCCGGCGAGGCGCGGGTGAAACAGATTCGCGCCGAATACGACGTGGCCAGCAACCAGGCTGGCTATGCGGTACTGCGCGCCCCCCAGGACGGTGTGATCGCCACCCGCCGGGTGGAAGTGGGGCAGGTGGTCGCCGCCGGCCAGACCGTCTTCACCCTGGCCGCCGATGGCGACCGCGAAGTGCTGATCAGCTTCCCCGAGCATGCCTTCGAGCGCTTCCGGGTCGGCGAAGCGGTGAGCGTCGAGCTCTGGTCGCAGCGCGACAAGCGCTTCAGCGGCAAGATTCGCGAGCTGTCGCCGGCAGCCGATCCGCAGTCGCGCACCTTCGCCGCGCGCGTGGCGTTCGACGACGCCAAGGTGCCTGCGGAACTGGGCCAGAGTGCCCGCGTGTACATCCATGCCGAGGGCACGGTGCCGCTGGCGGTGCCGCTCGCTGCGCTGACCTCGGAAGCCGGCCAGCCGTTCGTCTGGGTGGTCGATCCGAAGACGTCCACCCTGCATCGTCGCCCGGTGCGTATCGGCCCTTATGCCGAGGACCGCGTACCGGTGCTCGAAGGCCTGAAGGATGGCGACTGGGTAGTGGCAGCGGGTGTCCAGGTGCTGCGTGAAGGTCAGGAGGTACGGCCTGTCGACCGGGAGAACCGGTCGATCAAGCTGGTGGCGAAGGAGTAACGCCCGATGCAATTCAACCTCTCCGCCTGGGCGCTGCAGAACCGCTCCATCGTCCTCTACCTCATGCTCCTGCTGGGCATCGTCGGCGCGCTGTCCTACTCCAAGCTGGGGCAGAGCGAAGACCCGCCGTTCACCTTCAAGGCCATGGTGGTGAAGACCAACTGGCCGGGCGCGACCGCCGAGGAAGTCTCGCGCCAGGTCACCGAGCGCATCGAGAAGAAGCTGATGGAGACCGGCGACTTCGACCGCATCATCTCCTTCTCCCGCCCCGGTGAATCGCAGGTGACCTTCGTCGCCCGCGAGGATTTCCATTCCCGCGACATTCCCGAGCTCTGGTACCAGATCCGCAAAAAGGTCAACGACATCCGCTACACCCTGCCGCAGGGCATCCAGGGGCCGTTCTTCAACGATGAGTTCGGCACCACCTTCGGCAATATCTACGCGCTCTCGGGCAAAGGCTTCGACTACGCGGTGCTCAAGGACTACGCCGACCGCCTGCAACTGCAATTGCAGCGGATCAAGGACGTCGGCAAGGTCGAGCTGATCGGCCTGCAGGACGAGAAGATCTGGATCGACCTGTCCAACACCAAGCTCGCCACCCTCGGCCTGCCGCTGGCGGCGGTGCAGAAGGCGCTGGAGGAACAGAACGCGGTAACCGCCACCGGATTCTTCGAGACGGCTACTGACCGCGTACAACTGCGCGTTTCCGGGCGTTTCGATTCGGTGGAGGACATCCGCTCGTTCCCGATCCGCGTTGGTGACCGTACCTTCCGCATCGGCGACGTGGCCGAGGTGCACCGGGGCTTCAACGACCCGCCCGCGCCGCGCATGCGCTTCATGGGCGAAGACGCCATCGGCATCGCCGTGGCCATGAAGGACGGCGGCGATATCCTGGTGCTGGGCAAGAAGCTCGATGCCGAGTTCGAGCACCTGCAGCAGACGCTGCCGGCGGGCATGGAGCTGCGCAAGGTGTCCGACCAGCCGGCGGCGGTGCGCGAGGGCGTGGGCGAGTTCGTCCGCGTGCTGGCCGAAGCGCTGATCATCGTGCTGCTGGTGAGCTTCTTCTCCCTTGGCCTGCGCACCGGCCTGGTGGTGGCGCTGTCGATCCCGCTGGTGCTGGCGATGACCTTCGCCTGCATGTACTACTTCGGCATCGGCCTGCACAAGATTTCCCTCGGCGCGCTGGTGCTGGCGCTGGGCTTGCTGGTGGACGACGCGATCATCGCCGTGGAGATGATGGCGGTGAAGATGGAGCAGGGCTACGACCGGCTCAAGGCGGCGAGCTACGCCTGGACCAGCACGGCCTTCCCGATGCTCACCGGCACCCTGGTCACCGCTGCCGGCTTCCTGCCGATCGCCACTGCGCAATCGGGCACCGGCGAATACACCCGCTCGCTGTTCCAGGTGGTGACCATCGCGTTGCTGGTGTCGTGGATCGCCGCCGTGGTCTTCGTGCCCTACCTGGGCGAGAAGCTGCTGCCTGATCTCGCCAAGCGCCACGCGGAAAAGCACGGCGGCAGCGACAAGGGCCACGATCCGTACTCGACGCCGTTCTACCAGCGTTTCCGCCGCGTGGTGGAGTGGTGCGTGCGCTATCGCAAGACAGTGATCCTGCTGACCGTGGCGGCTTTCATCGGCTCGATCATGTTGTTCCGCCTGGTGCCGCAACAGTTCTTCCCGCCATCGGCGCGGCTGGAGTTGCTGGTCGACCTGAAGCTGGCCGAGGGCGACTCCCTCACCGCCACCACCGAGCAGGTCAATCGCCTGGAGAAAATGCTCGCCGAGCATCCGGGCATCGACAACTACGTCGCCTACGTGGGCACCGGTTCGCCGCGCTTCTACCTGCCGCTGGACCAGCAACTGCCGGCGGCGAGCTTTGCGCAGTTCGTGGTTCTGGCGAAGAGCCTGGAGTCGCGCGAGGAAATCCGCCAGTGGCTGATCAAGCACATGAACGAGGACTTCCCGACCCTGCGCACGCGCATCAGCCGCCTGGAGAACGGCCCGCCGGTGGGCTACCCGGTGCAGTTCCGCGTCTCCGGCGAGCACATCCCGGAAGTCCGCGAACTGGCGCGCAAGGTCGCCGACAAGATGCGCGAGAACCCCCACGTGGTGAACGTGCACCTGGACTGGGAAGAGCCGAGCAAGGCGATCTTCCTCGACATCGACCAGGAGCGTGCCCGCGCCCTCGGCGTGAGTACCTCGGACATTTCGCAGTTCCTGCAGAGCTCGCTGACCGGCTCCACCGTCAGCTACTACCGCGAGGACAACGAGCTGATCGAGATCCTCCTGCGCGGCGACGAGCGCGGCCGGCATGACCTGTCGCAGCTGCCCAGCCTGTCGATGCAGACCAGCAGCGGCCGCAGCGTGGCGCTGTCGCAGGTGGCGACCCTGGAGTACGGCTTCGAGGAAGGCATCATCTGGCGGCGCAACCGCCTGCCCACCGTGACCGTGCGTGCCGACATCTATGACGACTCGCTGCCGGCCACATTGGTGAAGCAGATCTCGCCGACGCTGGACCCGATCCGTGCCGAATTGCCGGACGGCTATTTGCTGCAGGTCGGGGGCACCGTGGAGGACTCGGCCAAGGGCCAGGACTCGGTGAACGCCGGCGTACCGCTGTTCATCGTGGTGGTGCTCAGCCTGCTGATGATCCAGCTGCGCAGCTTCTCGCGGATGATCATGGTGTTCCTCACCGCGCCGCTGGGCCTGATCGGCGTGACTCTGTTCCTGCTGGTGTTCCAGAAGCCCTTCGGCTTCGTCGCCATGCTCGGCACCATCGCCCTGGCAGGGATGATCATGCGCAACTCGGTGATCCTCGTGGACCAGATCGAACAGGACCGCGCCCATGGCCTGGACACCTGGCACGCCATCATCGAAGCCACGGTGCGGCGCTTCCGCCCCATCGTGCTGACCGCCCTGGCCGCCGTGCTGGCGATGATCCCGCTGTCGCGCAGCGTGTTCTTCGGGCCGATGACCGTGGCGATCATGGGCGGCCTGATCGTCGCCACGGCGCTGACACTGCTGTTCCTGCCAGCGCTCTATGCGGCGTGGTTCAGGGTGAAGAAGGAAGTCTGACGAGGGCACGCAGCGGCGTGAATCGCGCATGCAGGGCGGATAACGCAGCAGCGTTGCTCGCCCTGTAGAGGCCGGCGGATAATCTGTTCCAGGTTATGCGCCCTACGGTGCTATCAGCGCCAGCGTTCACCTGTAGGAGCGAGCTTGCTCGCGAACCCGCCCAGCGCAGGAGTTGCCGGAAGGCCGTTCGCGAGCAAGGATTGGGCGTCCCCCTCGCTCCTACAGTTCGACTCCTCATCGAACCTCGGCGTAGGGCGGATAACGCAGCAGCGTTGCTCGCCCTGTAGAGGCCGGCGGATAACCTGTTCCAGGTTATGCGCCCTACGGTGCTATCAGCGCCAGCGTTCACTGGTAGGAGCGAGCTTGCTCGCGAACCCACCCAGCGCAGGAGTAGCCGGAAGGCCGTTCGCGAGCAAGGACTGGGCGTCCCCCTCGCTCCTACAGTTCGATTCCTCATCGATCCTCGGCGTAGGGCGAATAACGCGCAGCGTTATCCGCCGTCTGGCCGCCCGAAACGAATCGTCCGACATACGCGAACCTTTCGACCTGTCACCCTCATGACCTTTTCCTGAAGCCGATTCCCAGGCCCGGATCGTTCCGTAAGGTACGTGGTAATCGTTCAGGAACCGCCTGACTCTTCAACGGCGTTGCGGTCCTACAAGCCTGCTGCTTAGCGTTCTCCCCACCACGGAACAGCCGTGGTCAGGTGTGGAAACCTGTAGTGCTCCAGCTATCGCCATAGCAGGGATGGCCCGGCCTTTTCGAAGGCCGGGCCAACTCTGGCTGTCCATGGCGGACCGTGTGAGGCGGGCCTCGGCCCGACCGGTCGATAGCTGTAGCACCCGGTTTCCACCCTTGCACGGTCCGCCTCCCTTTTTCGGGGGCGGCTCTTTCGCTGTACGAGGAGAGACCGCATGAACCCTTCGACGATGTTCCCGGCCAACAATGGCCTGAGCTTCCACACCTTCCAGCGCTACGATCGATTTTTGCGTGGCCTGATTATTGATCGCCAGGCCTGGTTCCCCGCCCGCGACCTCGCGCGCCTGACCAATTCCGATGTGAGCGGCCGCACCACCCGCAAGCTCGACCCTGATCAGTACCGCTGGGAGCGCCTGGTTGGCAGCCGGGAGGACGAATTGCTGGTCAGCGAGAGCGGCCTCTACACACTGCTGCTCGTGTACTTCTACCACCCGGAAAACCGCAACCTGCGCCAGTGGCTGAGCAATGACGTCGTGCCGGTCCTGCGCGACGCGCAGTTGCCGGCGAGCTCCGTCCCCCGCCATGCCGTGCGCGAGGTGCAAGGCTATCCTCTGGCCGTGCTGGAATGGCAAGGCAGCGTCTGGCTACGCCTCGGCGACGCCGCCCGCATACTGGAGCGCGGCCGCTTCTCGTAGGATGGCGTGGAGCGAAGCGATACCCATCGCCAGTAGCACCTGCAGGAGTGGTCCATGCACACACTTCGCGCCCATAGTGCGCTCCCGCAGGGGGACTCGCGTGATACCCATCTGCAAGCATGAAAAAGCCCGCATTTGCCGGGCTTTCACTTACCTGCTGGAGCAAGGGGGGCGCCCAGTCCTTGCTCGCGAAGCTCCTTCACGCAGGGCGCATAACGCGCAGCGTTGTTCGCCATCTGGCAGTCACAACCAGACTACCCGCCCGCGCGCCCCGCCCATCGCTTGCACCATCTGGAAAGGCGGGCACTCGTGCCACCCACCTGCAAGTATGAAAAAGCCCGGCATGGGCCGGGCTTTCGCTCTTGTGGGGGCTGGTTCAGAGCACTCCAAACACCTTCTTCGCCAGGCCAGTGGCGGCGGCGGTCGGGTTCTGGCGGATGGTCTTCTCCTGATCGGCAATGAGCTTGAACAGGCCGTCCAGTGCTTCCTCGGTCACGTAGTTCTCGATGTTCGCGTTCTTCGCGTCGACCACGCCGAAGGCGGCGGCCTGGCTGGCGAAGGCATTGTACTGCTTGGCTACGCCGACCTGGTCGGTGGCCTGCTTGATGATCGGCAGGAACTTCGCGCGCAGCTGCTCGCGGCTGCTGCGGTTCAGGTAATCGGTGGCGGAGTGCTCGCCGCCCTGGAGGATGCCCTTGGCGTCGGTCACGGTCATCTTCTTCACTGCGTCCACCAGCAGCGCCTGGGCCTGCGGCATGGCGGCTTCGGCGGCCTTGTTCATGCTCGCTTCAAGCTGGTCGACCTGGGCGCCCATGCCGAACTGCTTCATGGTCTTGGCGGCCTTGCCCAGCTTGCCGGGCAGCTCGATGCGCACGGCCGGGTCGTTGCTGAAACCGCCGGGCTGGCTGAGCTGCTTCACGGCGATTTGCGCACCCTGGGTCAGCGCGTCCTTCAGGCCGCCGGTGGCGTCACTCTGGCTGAGGTCGGAGAGGGACAGGGCGAAGGCATTGAAGGACAGCAGGGCGCCGGCCAGCAGAACGGGGAATCGCAGCATCGATACTTCCTTGGCGAAACCCGGCGATGTCGAACCGCCGAGGTGGAGAAGGGAGGGGGAGATTAACGGAGTCTGGCCGCCGGGGAAAACCCGGCGGCGCGGTGAATCAGCGCACGGGGTCGACGCGGACACGCAGCGGCTGCGGATCGCTACCGTCGAGTTTGACGCTGTGGCGCTCAGTGGTGATGAACAGCAGGCGGCCGTTGTCCTCGATGCGCGCGCTGACGGCATAGCTATGGCCCGGCTTGACCTGGCTGCGGTCGTAATCCAGGTGGAACGCCTGCGGCACCTGGCGCCCCGGCTGCAACTGCTGCCGGGCCAGATCGACGGCCGGGGCATCGGCCAGCGAGACGTCCTGCAGGCTGACAGTGACCTGGGCCGTCGGCGGCAGCGCCATGCGCTGCAGGTAGAAGACTTCGCCGTCCAGCGACGCCTTGTCGCCGGAGGGCGTGGAGCTGCAGGCGGCGAGCAGGCCGGTCATCAACAGGAGTGGCAGGGCTTTCATGGTGGAACTCTCCTTGGTCACGAAGGGGCGTCTGACCATTGTGGGTGACTTTGGTTTCCGCGCCATGATCTGGAGGATCATCGAGTTATTTCACGATGCGTCCGAAGAGGTTCTGGAACATCAGCGGATCGCGGCCTTCGGTGAGGTCGTAGAGTGAGTAGTAGTGGTTGAGGCGCGCGCCGCCATCGCGGGTCAGCGGGTCCCAGGTGAGGTTGGCCCGGCGCATGGTGGAGCTGCTCATCAGTTCGTCGAAGGGGATCGACACATAGATGCCTTTGTCGAAGCTGCCTTCGCCGAACTCTTCCTTGCTGGCGCTGGTGAGCGTGACCCAGGCGCCGAAGCGCACGCCGTTGCTGAACTGCCGCGAGAGGTCCAGTGTGCCGCCCCAATCACGCGCCAGATAACGGCCGGCGCTGACCTGGGCGAGGATGTCCTCGAAGCCGGTCTGCCAGTAGAGCGTCACGAAGCCGGTGGCAACCTGGTAGTCGCGCAGGCCGAAGTGCTGGTCGAAATCGCGCTGGCGCACCAGGTCGAGGTTGGCGCCCAGGGCCCAGGATTCGTTCATCGGGCGATAGAGCAGCTCGCCACCGATGCCGGCGTACATGGTCTCCAGGTAGCCGCCGTAAAGCATGCCGTAGAGGTCCTGGTCCAGCCGCGCGGTCTTGTTCAGCTGGAAGGTGGGCAGCGTGACGTTCGAGGTCGTCATGTACTGGCGGATGTCGGTGCGTACCCGCGGCAGGTTGCTCGGTGCGTCGTAGGTGAAGTTGTCGTAGTTGTTGATCAGGTTGATGCTGAGCAGGCCATTGCCCCACAGGCTCGGGGTGAAGCGGTATTCGCTGTCGAGATCGGCGGTGAATTGGTACAGCAGGAAGTTGTCGGGCCCGCCGATGCTCTGGTTGTAGCCCAGCCCGACGTTGTAGCTGAAGGCGTCCGGCCGCTGGCTGTAGAGCTGCTCTTCCTGTTGCGGTAGCGGCGCCGTCTGTTCGGTGGTGCGGCGCAAGTCTTCCAGCGGGCGTTCCTGGTTCGCGACGTCGCGGAATACCCGGCGCGGCAGGCTGGTTTCGACCATGGGTTGGCCATAGCGTGTATCGACTACGGTGAACCATTGCACGTCGTCATCGACGCTGTTGTCGAGAATCCGCGCGGTGCGGCCGACGGCCTCGGGCGGGTACAGATAGCGGGTCTGTTCGCCATAGACCACGACTTCACTGTTCTTGCGGGTGATGCGCTCCACCTTGTAGCCGGCGTTCTCTTCGACGCGCCGGGAAACATCCGCCCAGTCCACGGTATCGGGCTGGCGCTGGGTCGCGTTCTGCTGCAACGGTTCCGGGGCAGGATCGTTGACCTTCGCGGGGGCCGTGCGACTGGCAAAGTTGGTGTGCAGGGTGATGCCGAACATGGCGGTGTTGCCACGTTCGAAGGCCGCATGCAGGTCGATGGAATCGCTGGCCTTGAAGACCATGCCGATGTTGAACGGCGAACGCTGCTTCTGGTTGTTGTTCTGCGGCTCATGCTGGTAATCGTTGCCGTCATACTCGAGCTTGAGGGACAACGGCTCCCACGGCGTTTGCCAGTTGATACCGCCGAACAGCGAAGGGTGGCCACGGAAGTAGCTGTTGGAGCTGAGTTCACCGGTGCCTTCCGACTTGGGGCGCGTATTGAACCTGTCGTCGACCCAGCCCAGAGGGTTGTCCAGATCACCGCGATTGCCGATGTAGCCCCACGCCAGGCCCAGGCTGAAGTCGAGGTCACCTACACGCTTGTTGCCAACGAAGTATTCGCTGGAGAACAGGCCGGTACCGCCGATATCCCGGCCGCCGAGCGCAATCTCTGGTGCCCAGCGTGACTCCTGCAATAGGCGGAGTTTGACGTCGAAGGATTTGTCCTTGTAGCTCTGGTTGCCGCTCTCGTCTGCTGCTCCATATTTGCGGTTGCTGATCGAGGTATAGCGGAAGGTACCCTCCAGCCAGTCGAAGGGTTGCAACGAAAAGCTGTAGCGCGAATAGGGATCGGTGCGGTTGGCGTTGATGCTGATTTCCCCGGCTGGCGCCATGCGCGCGGTGGGGGTCTGCAGCAGGCCTATGCCGCCGAAATCGTTCTGCGTGTAGCGCGGGTCGGCAAGCGCCAGGCTGGCACCGGCCAGCAGCAGATAGAGACTGTGGCGAGGCTTCATGGTGTTTCCGCCGGCAGGGGGTGTGTGGCCAGGAAGTCGGCCAGTTCGCGACTCAAGTCCGGGGCGCTGTTCTTGATCTCCCAGGCATCCAGCGGCACCAGCAGCACGGAGCCGGGCGCGGGTGGTGCGGCTTGCTCCTGGCGGTTCCACAGGGCAACGCCCAGCCGGGTGACCTGGCCGTCAGGCTGGATCAGGTAGAGGTAATCCGGGTCTGCCTCATCCACTGCGGGGCACTGCGGCGCGTAGCGGTAGGCCGGTTGCAGCGGGACGAAGGGCAGCTCGCAGTCGTTCGATACCGCGCCGATGATCCGCACGGTGGTCGGCCATGGCGGGAAGATCAGCCGATCTCCGCCCTGCAGCTTTGGCGAGTGCTCGGCGTTGAGCTCTATCTGCAGCGGATCGAGGTGATAGAACTGGCGGCCGGTTACAGGCAGGGCGATCACCTGCTCGCTGAGGCGTCGGGCGATATTCGCCAGGCCGGGCTTGTCCTGCAGCAGGGCAAGACGTTGCACCTGGCTCAGGTCGAACAGGACTCCAGCCTTCAGCCGGCGTTGCTCCTGCAGCAAACTTTGACGCTGCCAGGAGGCACCCAGCCAATAGCTCTGCGGGTTGACCTGCAGTTGTTGCAGCAGCATGCCGAGGCGAAGGCCTTCGTCGATTTCCCTGACGCCCGGAGCGGGCAGTTCGCCGAGTACCTCGACCCGTGTTGCCGCATGGGCGGTCGCGCCGGCTGCAACGCTGGCCGCGAGCAGGGCTAGCCGAATCATTTTCATGGCTGGCTCCGCAGCGGGCGCAACTGGGTAATGGTGACGTTGAGGCTGGGCGTGACCTGCTGGCGGCTTTGCAGGATGAAGCCGTCACTCGGGTCGACCCAATAGCGGTTGGTGGCCGCCATGCCCTTGATCGGCGCGCTCAGGTGCTCGTCAATACGCAGCAGCCTGTGATCCTGATCGAGGATGCGTACGGTCTCATTGCCAACGCGGCGCAGCTTGCCGGTGAGCGGAACGTCCAGCAGGTAGCCGGGCCCGAGGTCGATCCAGCGCTGGCTCGCCTGCTCTTCGCCGATATGCTGCAGCCCGCTGATGAAGGGCGAGTCCGGCGCAAGGCGGGTGCCCAGCAAGTCGTCCGGGAAACCCAGTGTGCGCACCACCACGCCATCCTGCAGAAGCAGCAACTGGCGCGACGAGGCCTGCCAGTACTGCAGGTCGCCTTGCGTGCGTACCAGCGCCATCACTGCCGAGCCGTACTCGGTGGTGACCTCGATCTGGTAGTAGGGCAGGGCATTGACCTGGGCGCGTGTCAGCTCCAGCGGAGCGGGGCTGCCGAGGCTGGCGCCCAGCGTACTCAGCGAGGCCTGCATCAGCGGGTTACAGGCGGCCAGGGCGCAGGCGAGCACCACCAACGCGAGGAGGCGATAGGCGTTCATGAGGTGCTCAGTTGTCGTTGAGGTTGCGTTGAATGGTCGAGCCGGTGCCGAGAATGCCGGCGGAGGGCAGCAACTGGCTGATCAGGCGGTTCCAGCGGGTCACACCGGCCGGGCCGACGTAGACGACGTCCTGCGGCTGCAGCTGGAATTGCTGGGCAAGGATGAAGGCGGTGGGCGAGTTGGCGTCGAGCTGGAAGACCGTGGCGCGCTGTTTCTCCAGATCCTCGACACCGCGAATCACATACACGGCCTTGCCGTTGGCGGTGGTCTGGTTGAGGCCGCCGACGCTGCCCAGCGCATCGGCCAGGTTCATCTCGCGGGTCTTGAAGGTCAGCGCGCGCGGCGCGTTCACTTCACCCATCAGATAGACCTTCTTGCGGTCGTTGTAGGGCAGGTAGATGCGGTCGCCGTCCTTCAGGTACAGGTTGTACAGGTCCGCGCCTTGAGCCGTGTTCAGGGCATCCAGGTTCAGGTGGAAGACCTGGTTGTCGCGCTGCAGCGTCAGGCCGGAAAGATCGGCGTTGAGGGTGTCCAGCTGGGCTGCACCAATGGCCTCCATCAGCGCCAGCGGCGTGGTGGTGATTGGCTGCGGGCCCGCCTTGATGAACGCGCCATTGAGTATCACCCGCTGGCTGGCGAAGCGCAGCACGGCAATGTCTACCTGCGGTTCTTCGACATAGGCAGCCAGGGCGCTGGTAATGGTCTTGCGTACGTCTTCGATCGTCCTGCCCGACACGCGCAGGGTGCCGACGTAGGGATAGAACAGCGTGCCGTCCGGGCGCACCAGGCGACCGTTGGCGTCTCCCTGTTGCAGTTGACCAGCCGGTGAGGTCAGCTCGGGGTGGTCCCATACGGTGATGTACAGCAGGTCACCGGCGCCGATCTGGTAACTCTCCGGACGGAAGCTGGCGAGTGCCTCGGGAACGGCTTCCTCCTGCCGGGTAGCCGCTTCCACCGTGAGCAGCTTGGGCGTGATCTGCACCAGCTGCACGCGGCTGGATTCAGCCGAGTCTTCCTGTATCAGTCGCTCGGTATCCAGATTCTGGCCGGGGGAGAACATGCATCCCTGAAGCGCAAGGGCAGACAGGATGGCAAGGGACAAGGGACGAATCATGGGGGGCTACACAAAGGGGGTGAAGGGGGAGGGCGCGAGCGAGTTCCAGCGCCGTAATTGCAGGGCGCAAGGTGCTGGCCGGGAGGCTGCGTAGGGTAGCAATGGGGCTGGATTGCGGATGTAGGAAACGGCTGGCGGGGAGGGGCAGTAAATTCTTGAACTGAGAGAGGCGGCGATCAGTAGGCGTTCTTGTGCACGAAGCCCTTGAACAGCGTGAGGAAGACGATCTTCAGGTCCCACCACAGCGACCAGTTGTTGATATAGGCCAAATCGAATTCGATACGCTTCTGCATCTTCTCCAGCGTATCGGTCTCACCCCTCCAGCCATTCACCTGGGCCCAGCCGGTGATGCCCGGCTTTACCTTGTGGCGCAGCATGTAGCTGCTGATCTGCCCACGATATTCCTCGTTGTGGGCGATGGCGTGCGGGCGCGGCCCGACGATGGACATATCGCCCATGAATACGTTGATGAACTGTGGCAGTTCATCCAGCGAGGTGCGCCGCAGGAAGGCCCCCAGCGGAGTGATGCGGCTGTCATTGCGGGTTGCCTGGGTGACGGTCGCGCCGTTTTCCATGACCCGCATGCTGCGGAACTTCCACACGTCGATAGAGCGGCCATCGATGCCATAGCGCTTCTGGCGGAAAAATACCGGGCCCGGGGAAGTGAACTTGATAGCCGCCGCGATGAACAGCATGGGAACGGCGATCAGGCAAAGGATCAACGAGGAAAGGACGATATCTTCCAGGCGCTTCACCAGCGCAGCCGCACCCACCATAGGGCTGTCGAAGATACTGATGGTAGGGATGCCGTCAATGTTCTGCGCGCGGGCGTGGAGCAGATTGAAGATGAAAACATCTGGAACTATGTGGACTGAAACGGTTGTATCGCTGAGCCGATCAACCAGCCACTTGATCCTGGCCTCGCTACGCATGGGAAGAGTGATGTAGATATGATCGATAGAGCCGGAGTGTGCTTCGTTGATCAGTTTCTCCAAATTGCCCGAGACACTAATTCGCAACTGCCATTCAGGTAGTTGAACGGGGGAGGTTCTCTCATCGTCATAGAAGCCTAGGAGTTCGAGGCCCATCCAAGGGGCATTGGCGATGTTCGTCGCCAATCGCGCTCCCAAGGCACCTGCTCCGACGATAGCCACAGTACGGGTATTCATGCCCTTGTTACGCAGTATTTTGAGTGCCTGGCGCAGGAGAACTCGATAAGCAATCAGTGTGATCAGGGGAAGGCTCAATAGTTGTATGAGGAGCAGTCGGGGCCGGGGCTGGGACACAAAGAGAACATAGTCGCCTAGGAAAAATACTAGCGAACTGAGTAGCCAGATACACAATAATTTACTTAGCTCATCACGTATACGTTTGCCACGCCATGAGCCGTAGAGACCTCCCGTATCGGCCAGAATGGAAAATGGGAGCGACGTGCCGAAGGCTACGGCCAAAATATCTCTGCTGTCATCTATTCCGCTTAGAGTGCAGAGGAGAAAGATGCAGAGCAGGATTATTGTAAGGTCAAGAATGCGTTGGAGAATGGAGAGGCTTGTATGGGGGGGCGGAGTACACCGCGATCATTTCTGTTCATGCCGACTGCGTCGATTAGACTGGCTGTTTAGCTCTAGAGCAGATACGCCAATCTGAGTGGGATTTAGTTAGAGAAATGTCTATGCACACAGATCTTTGTATTCCTTAATTTTATGCAGGCAAGTGCAAATAGCATCCATGTAAAGAAGTGTGCTTGATTATGGTTTGTTAGTCCGAAAATAAAGACGTGTATAAGTAGTATTGTTCTTGTGGATGTCGTGAATTTCTGAATTTCTTTTGTGCATTTTAGAGCGTTCCAAGTTGTCTTTATGTTTATGTAGGTAAATGCTGCGGCAGCAATGGAAAGAATAAGGCTTCCAGCTATTCCAAGTCCGTAGAGTATTTGTAGTGGTAGGTTGTGAAGTGAATAAGCTTTTGGTGATTCTACCCCTACTCCCCAGAATAGGTTATCTAAAAGGTCATCTATCGCAGTATTCCAGTCCTCCAGTCTGACGCTTGAGCTTCCGGTCCCTTTTGCTGCGGACTCGTATCCAGTAGTTATTACTGACATAACATCAAATGATAGATAGGAAAGTGTTTGTATTATAATTGGTGTAAGGAGGGCGGGAAGGATGGTTAATAATAATATTCTGATCGGGCTTTTGCTTGTGATAGTGAGGTAGATGTAACTCAGGAATAAGGTTATATAAGCTGCGCGTGTAGATGTGAGAAAAACGCCTGCTATGAACGTTATTGATAATAATAGGTGAAGAAGTTTGTTCTTGTTTAGCGCTATCGATAATGCGTATATTGCATAAAAGGAGCAGATTATTCCGAATTCGTTTGGATAGGTCCCAGGACTAAATCGTGAGTAGCCATAGGCACTTTGATCTAGTGTGGTGAAGAGGCTGTAGATGTTGTAGGGGATTTTGTTTGTGATGTAGCCGATATAAATAACAAGTCCCAAAAAGAAAACGGCACAGAAACCTTTGAATGAATCGTTAAGTAGCTTTTCAATTATGTCTGTGGAGTTGCTAGAGATAATCCATTGCGAGATATTATAAAATCCGAAGGCCAAATTGCAGATGACTAGCACCCTAATGACAGGGTTGGCATGAATTGGGATTTCTTCTGTAATACTAAGTAGAGAGTAAGATGCGCTACCGAATAGAAGGAGGAATGTGAAAAATAATAGTGTAAATTGGGGTAGGCTTCTTTTTGATGTTCTAAATAGGCAAAGGATATTAATGATGGCGGTGCTGAAGTAAAATGCTCGCAATGAGCCAATGCCTGGCAGCGGTGCGAAAAAAATCCCAGTAGGTCCAAGAAAGAATGTTGCTCGGAGGACTATTTCCCTGATCCTAGAGTTTTTCATTTCATATTCAACTCAGGGATGGTCTTTTTTTTGATTCTTCCTTCTCTACCGCCTGCTGGTAGAAGTCAAGAATTTCTGCTGAAAAGCGAGTGGGTGAATATTTTTCACGTATATATTCCTGTAGTTTAACTGGGGTCTCTGTTGCGCTGGTTTTATATTTGATGATGGTCTTTATTATAGAGTTTGCTGTAGTCATGTCAGAAATTTGGCCGTACTTTCCGAGTATCTCAGGTAGCGAGCCAACATGGCTGGCAAGTACGGGAGTTCCTCTTGCTAATGATTCTATAGCTACAAATCCAAATCCCTCCCAGCGGGAGGGGACTATAGTTAGGTCGGCATCTTCGTACATCGATGGAAGCGCGTCCCGAGACTGCCATCCTAAAAATGTAACATTGGCGGTTGATTTATATTCTGAATCACAGAGAACAGAGTTTCCGGCAACGTATAGATGGAACTCTTTCAGGTCTTTTGATTTAAATGCTTCATATAGTATGTCGAATCCCTTTTGTCGGTCCAGTCGGCCTACAAATAAAATGTTTTTTATTGTATTTGCCTTATGTGTCTTTTTTAGTGGGGTAAGGTAATTATATGAGATTGGATTGTAGATATGCCTCTGGAGATCGCAGGGGATAAAGCTTGCGGCGACTTGCTCTGTCTTTGAAATATGAATTATTCCGGTTGAGAGTCGACCTGTTATGTAGTCAGCTGCTTTGCAGATAGTACGCTCAAGTTTTGAAACTTTACGCTGGAACGACCATCCGTGTGCGCAGAAAATTATCGCTGGAAATTTGAATCCCAATAGCTTTTGAATAGTAAAAATATATCCAGCGAAAGAGCTATGCAAATGCACTATGTCATAGGACTGTTTGTCTTTTAGTCTGGCAAGAGTTTGGAATAGTCCGACTATTCTTTGCGGGCGGCTAGTTCCCGGGAAAACTATCAATTTGCTTCTATCTACACTGATCTCGCTCTCTTGGCTGGCAGGAATCAGATAGTGATGCTCATAAGGTACGTTGCCGTCGATTAGCTCTAGGTAAGTGGCAACCCCTCCTTTTACAGTTTCTGCAATATGTAGTATGCGCATTTTTAATGATCTTGAATAAGTTGAGTGTTATAGATTTTTCCAAGAAGAAACTGCGGTGGCGATTGTGATTATTCCACCTAGCGTTGCTTGGAGCGCAAGGAATTCAGTTGCTGCCTGAAAATGTAGGGCCAGATAGGTAAGTAATAAACCAATTCCGGAGAGGTTGTAGATGGACAGCAACCACTGTGCTTTCCAGCCACTTCCAGTGTCACCTGTGGGGTTTCGTTTTGCTCCGGATAGAACGTTTGATTTATTTAATATTAGTCGTGAGAGTATGGAGAATATACTGGCGCAAGCGCCAAGAAGAAGGGCGCTCTGTTCCCCACTTCCATAGCCAATACCTACATATAAGCCTGCGGTGATGATGTAGCCACCGATGGCATCTAGGAACTCCCCCTTGAGAGAGCCTGTTCTAGTGAATCTTGCAATGTTTCCATCAACACAGTCGAGTACTAGCCATAGAAGTATTAGAGTTGTAATTGCCCAGGCTGGGAAATTGGTGGCTGCGGTGATGATCGCGGCCAGAGCAAAAGTAATTGACGCTAGAGAGGCAAAATTTGCACTTAACCCTGCCGAGACAAATAGCGCAGTTATCGGGTAGGAAATAGGTCTGGCACAGAAGTAGGCCGCGGGATTTCCCCAGCGATCATAGTCATTCTTGTCCTTTGGCATGGATTTTTTGATTTCGGCTATTGTTGGCATGTTCATCGTTCAATTTAGTGGAGGTGAGCGATTTTTTTGATGCGCCTGAGCGCAAGTAACCGCAATATGAGTACAAACAGTTCGGTGCCTAGTATCGCCACAGCGACGTTTAGGGCGTTAATTTGATCTAGAAAGTAGAGACATCCCAGCACAAGGACGTTGGCAATTGAGGCGATCACCACGGTGTGGTTAGCCTGATCCAGACGATCAAAAGCAGCGAAGGCCGGATAGCCGAAAGCTGCGGCAAGATAGCTGACGACCATGGCAGCTAGCAGTACGGTGAAGGTCGATTGCGCTTGGAGGAATTCAGGCCCCAGCGCGAGTTGCAGAATCTCTGCGGAAAATACAGCTATTAGTCCGGCCATTATCGACAGCAGGCCTGCCGACCCCAGAGTTATCTTTAGGAACACCCGCCAGTTGCGGTTTTTTGCCATGAATGGATACAGGACCTGGTTGACTGGCAACGCCGATCCGATACGGTAAACTTGCTGGCAGGCATAGAACTGTGCAGCCTGCACTTGCCCCGCAAGACCTACTATGGTGGTCGCCGCCGAGGTGTAGGTGGCCACTGCAATTCGAGATGTGAAGAAGGGAAGCGCACGACGAAACTCTTGTAGAACTTCTAACATGCTTGGTCGCAGGATTCGAAAGTTTACTCTGTATACCTGCAGGATGGAGAGTGCGGCGGCTGAGAGTTGGGCTATTCCCCAGCCCAGGATTACTATCCAGGCATCGTCGCTGTCGTGAACAAATAGCAGTACGGCCAAAAGGTAGAGTGCTTTGGTCGAGAGGCTGTATATGGTGACGATCTTTTGGCGTTCTAGGCCCACGAACAACCAGTTGGTCTGATAGGCTTGGCCAATAATGGCTAGGGTTCCCAACGCGAAGATTGGGGTGTCCTGCCGGTAGGTGGGAGTAAGAAAGGGAACCAGTAGGGTGATCAGTGATGCTATGGCCACCAGTGGTAGTTTCCCAATGAATACTGCGCCAAGCAGTTTTCCGATCAACAAGCGATCTTCACGGTGGCGTGCGATTCGGTATGTGCTAGACAGGCCATAGCCGAAGTCAGTAACGATTAATGAAAGTTGGCAGAGAGATAGCACCATGGCTACAGTGCCGAAGCTCTGGATTGCAAGGCGTTGAGTCAGTACTGGTAGCAGAAGCAGCGGCAGGAAGTTTGCCAATTGCGTTAGACTGGCGGCCAGTGTGTTGGCTGCCAGTGGGTGCCGGATTAAATAAGCTATCGAACGCATGGAAGTTATCAGCGCAAGCGTTCGATAATTGACGAAATCGTGTCCAGCGAGGACTTCATCTCGCTGAGGTGTGCCTTGTCGAAGTAGCCTAGACTCTGCTTGATCTGCGTACTGGAAATTCCATCGGTGCGTGGTAGATAGATCACTTTGCACAAAGTGTTCAAATCGTCGAACTTCCCTTGCCAGTCATGGCCCATGCCAAGTATCGCCACTTGATAGGTGTCGATATCCCGCACCTTCTGTTCCCAATCAGTTTCAGGAATCGCCAGATCGACGTATCTGATCGATTGCACGATCTCGATGCGATCAACGAAGGGGATAATGGTCTTCTTGCCTTTGCTGGAGTTGAACTCATCGGTGGAGACGCCGACGATCAATCGATCGCCAAGATCTTTGAGGCGAGTCAGGAGTTTCAGATGACCATGATGGAACAGGTCGAAAGTGCCGTAAGTCAGAACGGTGGTTGTCATGGCGTGCAGTATTCCAGACGCATGCAACAGCCTCGGTTGGCTGGCACGCTACCGCCCCAGGATTTTTGGTCGATTTCCTGAGAACGCGGATAGGGTCGAGGTTGATCGGCTCAGATAGCCGAGTTTGAGTAATAGAGAGAGATTGTTTTCGCCGCGAGTTACATCCGTACTCGCTATGCGAACCGCGCCACTTGAGTGATCGGTACGCTAACGCGAGACTCGCGGTGTAATAGGTTCAGCAGCAGGATCACCCGCTCGGTACCATCAATTGCCTCGAATATCGCTTCCACTCCAGGGCTGCCTGAAATTCCGATTCGTACACGTTCCCCAGTCTCAAATAGGGGAGCGATAGCTGCGTCACGGGAGCGTATCTTTTCGATCACAGACGAAGGAACGGCCAGTGGTTGGCTGTCGAATCGAACAATCTGGCTGACACCGCGCGTGGAGCGGATGGGCATCCAGTTATCCTGGGAAGTGTCCAACTCGATAAATAGGTATCCGGGGAAAAGCGGTTCGGCCTGATGCCGTATTGCACCATTTCGAATTCGCCCTACATGTTGCATAGGCAACAAGCACTCGTACTGTTGCCGCGTCAGATTCTCCAAAGCACGCAGATCCTGCCGTGGCTTGCATTGCACTAGGTACCACTGTTTTTCCGATGTCGGTTGCATCTCTATCTTCCCCTTTCAGGGGTATGGGTCTCGGCGTTTCCAGAGATCAGGACTTGTCCGAGAGGTACTCATACTGGTAGTTGCTGTAAGCACCATTGCCGTAGTAATCCGCCGCGCGCCGTTCGACGCCGTTGAAAATGGCGCCCTTGAGCTGGATGCCGTTCTGCGCAAAGCGGCGGATGGTCAGCTCGATTTCGCGCGGAGCGTTCTTGCCAAAGCGGGTGACGATCAGACTGGTACCGGCCTGGTGGCCGACGATGGCGGCGTCGGTGACGGCCAGGAGGGGAGGGGTATCCAGGATGACGAGGTCGAAAGCGCGGCTTGCAGCTTCCAGCACGTCGGTGAAATTCGGATGCATCAGCAGTTCCGAGGGATTCGGCGGAATCGCCCCACGGGCAATGAAGTGCAGGTTCTCCACTTTGGTCCGCTGGACGGCCTGTTCGAAGCTGCAGCGCTGGATGAGCAGGTCCGAGAGGCCGACCTTGTCCTTTGCCCCAAGCGTCTTGTGCAGATAGCCCTTGCGCATGTCGACGTCGATCAGCAATACGCGCTGGCCGGTTTGGGCGATCACGGCGGCAAGGTTGGCGCTGACGAAGGACTTGCCCACATCAGGACTGGGGCCAGAGATCATCAGACGGTTGTCGCCTGATTCCAGCATGGCGAAGTGCAGGCTGGTGCGCAGGCTGCGCAACGACTCGATTGCCAGGTCGGTCGGGTGGCTTGTCGCGAGCAAGGGAGCGACCGCGCGACTGTTCTTCTTGCCGGCGCCACGTTTCTCCTCCTCGGATTTGTGCAAAACACTGAAGGGAACGGAGGCATAGACCGGAAGGCCCAGTTGCTCGATGGCATCCACCGATTCGATGCCACGGTTCAGCGCTTTGCGCAGCAATACCAAAGCGATGGCACTGAACAAGCCGAGCAAGGTGGCAATGGCGACTATCAGCGGCTTTTTCGGTTTTACCGGCTTGGTGATATCGACGTCGGCGGTATCGATGATGCGGACGTTGCCAACGGAGCCGGCGCGGACGACGTCCAGCTCCTGGCTCTTGTTCAGCAATTGGGTATAGATGGTGGTGCTGACTTCGACGTCGCGGGTCAGGCGCAGCAGGTCCTGCTGGGTTTCCGGCAGGCCTTCGACACGTTTGGTCAGGCCATGCTGCTTGGCGGTGAGTTCGCCGATCTGCCGGGCCAGCGCCTGGTAGGCAGGATGCTGGCGGGTGAACTTGCGGTCCATTTCGGCCTGCTGCAGCTTCAGCTCGGAGATGCTGGTATCCAGGGCGACGCTTTGCTCGAGCAGCGCTTTGGTTTCCAGGCTGATGTCGGCTGACTTGGCCTTTGTCTGGTAGCTGCTCAGGGCATTTTCGGCCGTTTCCAGGTCGCGGCGGACCTCGGGCAACTGGCCGCGCAGGAACGTGAGGCTGGAGGCCGCTTCCGCGGAGGCGCGCTGGACGTTCTGTTGGACGTATTGCTGGCTGATTTCATTCAGCACCGCCACCGCCCTGGAAGAGTCGTCATCGTCCAGTGTCAGGTCGATAATGCCGGACTCCTTGCCGGTCTCCGATACCTTCAAGGCGTCCTGGTACGCCAGGATGGTGCTCAGGCGGTGCTGCTTGATCACGTGGTAGCGCGTGCCGGAGTTGGCGTTCAGGTTCTGTACCAGCAGCTTGATGCCTTTCTGCTCATAGGGCTGGGCGACTGCGCCTTCGACCAGTACATCGTCATTGTCATCGAGCAGGCGGAACTGCCCGGCCTCGCCGGCAATCAGCGTCAGCTCCTTTTCGAGCAGGGCATTGGGAACGTCGAGCCGGGCAATCTCCAGGCTCTCGCCACCCCAGGCAAAGCGGCTCATGCCCAGCAGCGGAGAGGCCAGGTCGCCGGGGTTTTCCGGCTGATAGCGGCGCTGCAGGAAGTTGCCGATCAGCGGGAACCGTGAAGGCTGGATGTCGATATCCAGGTGCAGGGTATCCACGGCCTTGCCGATCACGTTGCGCGAGGTCAGCAGCTGGATTTCGGTCACGGCCTGGGACTGCGAGCCACCCAGGATGTCGCTCATTTCTGTCAGACCCGGAATGCCCGGCGACTTCTGCTCCACCTGGATGGTCGCGGAGGCCCGATAGATCGGCGTGGCGAGCACGGCGTACAGGGCCCCTGTCAGCAGGAAGCCGGCGGTGATGCCGGCGATCATCCACTTGTGATCGAGCAGGGTGCCGAACAGGGCGAGCAGGTCGATTTCGTCATCGTCGGCGGACGATGGCGCGACCGGGGCTTGGAGTGGCTGCATGAAGGATACTTCGCGATTAACGCTCATCGAGTGGTGCGGAGGTATTTCGACCATGTGGCGACGGCCTCGTCGATCAATGCATAGGCGTGTTCGAAGGCCGCTTGCCCCTGGCGATAGGGGTCCGGGATTTCTCGGTCGTTCTGCCATTTGCCGAGGAGGAAGGTCTTGCCTCGGGACTGCGGGGATTGTTCGTGGATATCGCGCAAGTGATTGCGCTCCATGACCAGGACCAGGTCGGATGCCTGCAGGATCTTCGGCGTCAGCTGGCGTGCGCGGTGCGCCGCGGGTTGCTGGCCGTGCTGCAGGAGCGTCGCCAGGGCGTTTTGCTCCAGCGGCTTGTCGACCAGTGCGGCCAGGCCGGCAGAGCTGACCTTGATATCGCCGCCTTGCAGAGCCTGGCGCAACAGGTGCTCAGCCGTGGGGCTGCGGCAGATATTGCCGACGCAAACGATGAGCACCTGATTGAACACGCTGAGTTCCGCCGTGGTGGTGGTGACCAGAGGCTGGCGAAATTAAGCTGCGTGGCAGGGTGATTCAATGCGCTTTCCGGTCAGTCGGAGCCTTTAGGAATATTCCGGCGGCGGCAGAGATAGTTGCCGGGCAGCCTGCGGGATGAAATCCCACAAGCTTTGTATGTGGCGAAATAGAACTATCCGGTCAGCTTGTGGACGCTGCCGGGCCTCAGGGTAAGGGGGGCGGGACGGTATCGGGGAGGGCACTTTCGGCAGTGCCGCCGCCTGGGCAAACCAGGGCTTGCCCGGGCAGGTGCGAGGCGGGGCTCAGCCGATGGCCAGGCGGTCCACAGCGTGCCCTGGGGTGAAGCGGGCGTAGAGGTTTTCCAGCGATGATTGCAGCTGTTCGCCGCTGTGCAGGCCCTGGATGCTCTGGCTGTTGCGCGACAGTTGGGCCAGGACGGCCGGGTCGCCCTGGGCGAAGGCGATTACCTGCCGTTGTGCCTCTGCCAGGTCCTGGGCGGTGGACAGGCCTTCGGCAACGAACGGGCCGATGCGTCGCAATGCGATGGGCAGGTCGAGCTTCGCCGCCTCCAGTACCGAGATGGGGAAGCCGTCCCAGGCGGCGGTGTGGAAGTACAGGTCGAGCCCTTTCATGTGGGCGATGACTTCGCCGCGCTGACGCCAGCCGGTCACTTCGATGCCGGCCTCGACCATCTCCGCCATGACCTGGGCGTCGCCACCGCCGATCCACTTGAAGTGCGCAACCTTTGCGCAACTCTCCGCCAGGGCGCGGAAATACTCGTGGCCCTTCTGCCGGCTGATGCGCCCGACCATGCCGACCACCGGTTTGCTGGTGAGGCTGCGGACGGCTGGCACTTGCGGCAGCTCATCGCAGACATTCACCAGGCCCAGGGTATGCGCGGGTTCGATCAGTTCTCCGGCGATGCGCTGCTCATCCAGGCCGCAGCCGGCAATCACCGCGGTGCGCCGTGCCAGCAGCGATTCGATGGCCCGGTAGGCCTTGAGCATCAGCGGATGGTCGCCACGCAGGAAGGCAAAACCGTGTGGGGTATAGACGATCTTCTGTGCGGGAATGAACGGCAGGGCGCGGATCAGCGCGCCGGCATAGGTGCTGTGCAGGTGGATGACATCCGGTTGCACGCGGTCGATGTAGGGCTTCACCCGCGCCAGGCTGGACAGGCGACGCGGCACCAGCTCCATGTGCCGGAACAGGCCCTGGTTTTCCTCCCCGGTGGTATCGCCTTTGCGCACCGAGGCCAGCAGGTAGTGCTCATGCTGCTGGGAATTGAGGATGTAGGAGTTGATGGCCGAGGTGACGCCGCCGCCGAAGGACTCGGTGATGTGCAGAATCTTCATAAATCAATGTAGGTCCCTGCAGATTTACGTGTCGTAACAAGGAGACCAAACAGCTGAATATGGTCTTGCTGGGCTAGAGCGTAGCCTTTTTCATCACGGCGCTGTAAGGATTTCTGACGCTTTTGTCGGATTGATAATAATCCGTCAAATTACCGCCGAGCGCGCAGGCGATCGCCCCAGGGGGCAACGGCGGATTCGATCAGCGCATAGGCGCGCTCGAATGCTTCCGGACCTTGGCGGTAGGGGTCCGGGATCTCCTGGTCGGTCTGCCATTTGCCCAGCAGGAAGGTCTTGCCGCGCGCCTCGGGGGCGAGGCGGATGACGCTGTGGATCTGTGACTGCTCCATGACCAGGACGAGGTTGGCCTCGTGGACCAGTTCGGCAGTCAGCTGGCGGGCGCGATGCGGTTGGGGGTGCTGGCCGTGGCGGCGCAGGATGGCGAGGGCGGTGCTGTCGATGGAGTGGCCGACCAGTGCGCTGAGCCCGGCGGAGGCCACGGCGATGTCGGTGCCCTGCAGGGATTCGCGCAGCAGGTGTTCGGCGATAGGGCTGCGGCAGATGTTGCCGACGCAGACGATCAGAATCCTGTTGAACACGGGGAGCGTCCCTGACCGCGACCGATGGATCGTCAGAAATCTATCGGTCGCGGTGCCGGGGCGTCAAGCCGCCGGCAGGGGCTGTGCCGCTCAGGCCTGGCTGGCGGGCGGCTGCTCGGTAGGAGGGCTTTCTTCCTGCGGTGGCCGCTCCAGGGCGACCTGGCGGATGGACAGCCGGATCTCCGCCGGCAGCACGCGCTTGGCGGCGCCTTCGGCCAGCTCGCCGAGCAGTTCGTGGTAGCTCAGCTTGCCGTTCTCGTCCTTGCGCAGCACGCCTTCGTCCAGCAGGGTCTGGATGAAGTGGCGGAACAGGCTCTTGTCGAAGAACTCGGGTGCATTCAGGCCGTGGAGCACCGACAGGCGCTGGGCCATGACGGTGCAGAGATTCTCCAGTTCCTCGGCAGTGAGCTGCTTCTGCCCGGCGTTGAGCACCAGCGAGATGGACATGTAGAAGCGTTGCAGGGTCTGCGCGATGGCGCGGGCCAGCAAGGTCAGCAGTACGTACTGGCGCGAGCTGGGCGGCGGGCGGATAAAGGTGTCGTTCTCCTGCTTGAGCAGTTCGCTGGCGACCATGGCCTGCAGCCATTGATCGACCACGGCGTCCAGTTCGTCCAGGCTCCAGCGGATGAACAGCTCGGCCTGCAGGTACGGGTACAGCGCACGGGTGTAGCGCAGCAGCTGCTCGCGGCTGATCCGCCCGCTGTTCTGGAAGAAGCTGGCGATCAGCGCAGGCAGCGCGAAGATGTGCAGCACGTTGTTGCGGTAGTAGGTCATCAGTACCGCGTTCTGCTCGTCGAGGTAGCAGATGCGGCCGAGGGCGTCCTTCTGCTCGCTGAGCAGGTTCATGCTCTTCACGTACTCGATCAGTTGCTGGCCGTCGCCCTCGGGCAGTGTGGCGCTGGGCGAGTAGGGCACCTTGCGTAGGAGGTCGAGGTAGAGGTCGATCACCCGCGCCAGGGCGGTTTCGTCCAGGGCCAGGCGGGTAGTGGAGAGCAGCGCCAGTGCCACCAGGTTCACCGGGTTGATCGCGGCGGCATCGTTGAGATGGCGGGCGACGTCGCGGGCCAGATGGTTGGTGGTTTCCGACAGCCAGGCCGGGCGGTATTCCGGGCCCAGCTCCTGCTGCCGCCAGTCCGGCTGCTGCTGGTCGAGGAAGCGGTCGAGGTGGATCGGCTCGCCGAAGTTCACCCAGACCTGGCCGAAGCGCTGCTTCAGCGCGCCGATGACCTTGAAGATGTCGAAGATCGACTCCTTCTTCTTCGCCGCGCCACGCAGTTCGCCCAGGTAGGTGCGGCCTTCGAGCACGCGCTCGTAGCCGATGTACACGGGCACGAAGACGATGGGCCGGCGCGAATCACGCAGGAAGCTGCGCAGGGTGATCGCCAGCATCCCGGTGCGCGGGTGCAGCATGCGCCCGGTGCGGGAGCGGCCGCCCTCGACGAAGTACTCGGTGGAGAAGCCACGGCTGAACAGGGTGTGCAGGTATTCGTTGAATACCGCGGTGTACAGCTGGTTGCCCTTGAAGCTGCGGCGCATGAAGAAGGCGCCGCCGCGGCGCAGGATCGAGCCCACCACCGGCATGTTGAGGTTGATCCCGGCGGCGATGTGCGGCGGGGTCAGGCCATTGCGGAACAGCAGGTAGGACAGCAGCAGGTAGTCGATGTGGCTGCGGTGGCAGGGCACGTAGACGATTTCGTGGCCCTGGGCGACTTCCTGCACGCGTTCGATATGGTTGACCTTCACGCCCTCGTAGAGCTTGTTCCAGAACCAGGTCAGGGTGACTTCGAGGAAGCGGATCACCGGGTAGGAGACGTCTGCGGCGATTTCATTCGCGTAGCGCAGGGCAGCCGCTTCGGCCTTCTCCTGGGAGATCTTCTGGGTTTCGCATTCTTCCTGGATTGCCTGGCGCACCAGCGGCGCGCGCAGCAAGCCTTTGACCAGCGTGCGGCGGTGCGACAGGTCTGGCCCGATCACCGCGGTCTTCTGGTTGCGGAAGTGCACCCGCAGAATGCGCTGGACCATGCGCAGGGTGCGCTCGTGGCCCTTGTTCTGTTCCACCAGCTCGCGCAGGTGGATGGGCGCGGAGAACTGCACGCGGGTCTTGCGGCCGAGGATGAGGATGCGCGCCAGCTTGCGCAGGCGGCCGGTGACTGCCCAGTTGTCGGCGAACAGCAGCTTCCAGGCACTCTTTTCGCTGTCCGGGGATTGGCCCCAGAACACGCTGACGGGAATGATCTGCGCGTCGTCGATGCCGTTCTGACCGATGGCGCCGAGCATGCGCACCAGCGCCGGCGGTGCGCCGCGCTTGTCCTGGCGGCCGAGCCAGTCGGGCTCCGGCGTCAGGTAGAAGAAGGCCGCCGGCTCGATGGATTCACCCACCGCCACCGGCATCACCGGGCGGGGCAGGCCTGCCTTGCGGCATTCGGTATCCACCACGGCGAGGTCGCTCACCGAGGGTTGCTGCAGGACGTAGAGGACCGGTTTGCTGCGGTCGATCTTCAGACTGAAGGCCGACTGGTTGATGGTTTCCGAGCGCACCCAGAGGTACAGCAGGCGGCGCAGGGCACCAAAACCGAAGCGGCGGAACGGGTAACGAGGCATACAGGCCCTATGGCTGGCGAAGGTAAAACGAGCGATTGCTCAGGCCGGCTAGTTTGCCGGATTAGGCCCCGCCAGCAAAGCCACGAGCGCTTGGTCGGTGCGCGCGGACAGCCCACGGGCTGCGGCTATCCTGTCATTTAGGGGATGACATTCCACGGAGGTTCCGCGATGCGTACGTTCACTTGGGGATGTCTGCTCGCCTTGTCGTTTGTGTTGCCCGCCGAGGCCCAGACTGTCGTCCCGCTCAAGGGCCAGGGCAGCCAGCAGATGCAGCAGGATATGGCGGAGTGCAACAGCGTTGCCAGCAATGCCGCGAACAGCGCCGCCACCGGCTCCGAGCCGAATGTCGGTGGCCGTGTCCGTGGTGCGGCCAGGGGCGCGGCGGCAGGCAGTGTTGCCGCCGAAGTGCGTGGCCAGCAGCACGACGAGGTCTATGACCGCGCCAGTGATGAGGCCAAGCAGCAATACCGGCAGAACCGTGCCGGCGACGCGGCTGCCGCAGGTGCGGCAATCGGTGCCTCGCGCCAGCGGCAGGAGCGTCGGCAGGACCGCCGTGCGCAGAATGAAGCGCAGACTTCTGCCAGCGCCAGTGCCTACAGCGGTTGTTTGCAGGGACGGGGCTATCAGGTCAGTCCCTGACTGCTGGCGTCCCTTGATGGTGCACGACTTGCCGGGTATCGGGCCGCCGGAAGTACCAGCGGCGGCCGTTATCCATCGAGCGGAAAGGGATTGGCGCGCTGCCGATTCATCCGATAAATGATTGGGCATATTGCCGCAGTGTGAACTGCGACATGCATTCTCGCGGCCTGTGAATGACATTTGCGGTGATCGCCGAATGCCGATGAACGGGAACGAAACTACCCGCCATAAATGTCCGGAAGTGAGAAAAGGTCCACGTTCGAAACACTTTCGTTACGCTGGGTAACGAGCACCAAAATGGCTCTGCAGGCCCCGAAAAATGGCACTTTGGCCTGATTGGTCATAGGCTCGCGGAGTTGATGAAAAAGTGCTTTTCAGCTGTAACTTTTGATTTATATACTCGGGAGCGCTGTCGCCCGTGGGCGTTATTCGAATTACCTTCCTGTGTGCCATTCGGTGCGGGTTGGATGATAAGGAAAGCGTTCAGCCGGCGACTGCCGAAGTCCTCATTCCCGGGGGCCATCCAAAAATAATAGGCAAGTTGGAGAGTGTGGTAATGGCTGATCGTGAGGTCGGAACCGTCAAGTGGTTCAATGACGCCAAAGGTTATGGATTCATTCAACGCGATAGCGGTCCGGACGTTTTCGTTCACTACCGTGCCATTCGTGGCGATGGTCACCGCTCCCTGGTCGAAGGCCAGAAAGTGGAGTTCTCGGTGATCCAGGGTCAGAAAGGCCTCCAGGCGGAAGACGTCGCCAAGGTCTGAGCCCCCGAAAGAGCAAAGGCCCGTCCATTGGACGGGCCTTTGTTTTTACAGCCAGGTACAAGCGGCGGGTCAACCCGTGCGCCAGGTAATCTCTTCGACGCCGGCGGTGGTCACTTTCAGCCAGCGGTCCGCGTCCTCCTCGCCCTGGTCTTCGCTCCAGCTGCCGGGTGCGCAGCGCACTTCCACTTCCAGCGCGGCGCAGGCCGCACGGGCGCAGGCGACATCGTCGTCCCACGGGGTCTTGTCGCTGTCCAGGAACAGGCTGTTCCACTTGCCCACGGCCTTGGGCAGCCAGGTGGCGGGAATGCTGCCGGCGGTGCACTTGAAGGTCTCGCCCTGGGCGCGCCATTCGCTGCACGGGCCAAGTGCCTTTTCCAGCCAGGCGCCGACGGCGGCCTGGTCGGCATCCTTGATGTAGATCTCGATATCCGGTTGGCGCATGGCGTCCTCGTCAGGGTTCTTGGCGTTCCAGCCAATCGTAGCGTACTGCGACCGTGACCTCGAAGGGCTCGGCGAGGATGCGCTCGCGCCGCTCAGGGTTGACCCGCCAGCCGTGGGGCGTCATCGCCAGCAGGTGCTCGCGGGCTTCGCGGGTTGCCAGCGGCAGCTTGAAGCTCAGTTGTTCGGTGTGCGCCAGCTGCAGTTCTTCGGGCAGGTCTGCGAGGTGCTTGTCGTCGACATACTCGCGTACTTCGTCGTACAGGCGCTGGCGCAGTTCAAGCAGATGGTCGCGCGCCGGGCCGAGACGCAGCACCCCGCCGCCGGGAGTCAGCAGGCGCGCCGCTTCCTTCCAGTCGATCGGGCTGAATACGCTGGCCAGCAATTGGCATGAGGCATCGGCCAGCGGCACACGGGCCATGCTGGCGACCATCCAGGTCAGTTGCGGGGCGCGCTTGCAAGCGCGTTTGACGGCCTCGCGGGAGATGTCCAGCGCATAGCCGTCGGCTTGCGGCAGGGCGTCACCGAGCTGGGCGGTGTAGTAACCCTCGCCGCAGCCGATATCCAGCCAGCGGCCTGGTGCGCGCTCGGCGGCCAGTTCGGCCAGGCGCGAGGCCAGCGGCGCGTAGTGGCCGGCGCCGAGGAAGTGCCGACGCGCCTCGACCATGGCGGCATTGTCGCCCGGATCGAGGCTTTTCTTGTGCTGCACCGGCAGCAGGTTCAGGTAGCCCTGGCGGGCACGGTCGAAGCGGTGGCCGGCGGGGCAGGCGACACCGTTTTCGGCATCAGTCAGCGCATCGCGGCACAGCGGACAGATCAGCATTGCTTTTTCCCTGGGCCCAGCGGCTGTGGCAGGTCGTTGCGCAGCACGGTGGGCAGGGAGCGGCGGCGCTGGGCGAGCTGGTACACGCGCAGCGAGTAGCGGCGCTCGGCGGCTGGCGCGGGCGGCGGGGTGTCGGGCTGGATGGCGCCCAGGCAGAAGCCTTTGTTCGGTCCACTCATGCCAGCAGTCGCACCAGGGTCTGGTAATAGATTTCGGTCAGCACATCGAGGTCGCTGGCCAGTACGCGCTCGTCCACCTGGTGGATGGTGGCGTTGACTGGGCCGAGTTCGACCACCTGCGTGCCCATGGTGGCGATGAAGCGGCCGTCGGAGGTGCCGCCGGAGGTCGACGGGGTAGTCTCGCGACCGGTGACCGCGCGGATCGCCGCGGCTACACCATCGAGCAGCTCGCCCGGCTGGGTGAGGAACGGCAGGCCGGACAGCGCCCAGTCGATGTGCCACTCCAGACCGTGCTTGTCGAGGATCGCCGCGACTCGCTGCTGCAGGCCTTCCACGGTGGATTCGGTGGAGAAGCGGAAGTTGAAGATCACCTTCAGCTCGCCCGGAATCACGTTGGTCGCGCCGGTGCCGCCATTGATGTTGGAGATCTGGAAGCTGGTCGGCGGGAAGTAGTCGTTGCCGTTGTCCCAGTGCTCGGCGGCGAGTTCGGCCAGTGCCGGGGCGGCGAGGTGGATCGGGTTCTTCGCCAGGTGCGGATAGGCCACGTGGCCCTGCTTGCCGCGCACGGTCAGGGTGGCGCCGAGGGAACCGCGGCGGCCGTTCTTGACGATGTCGCCCACCAGGGTGGTGCTCGACGGCTCGCCGACGATGCACCAGTCCAGGCGCTCGTTACGGGCCTTCAGGCGCTCGACCACGGCCTTGGTGCCGTGGTGGGCGGGGCCTTCCTCGTCGCTGGTGATCAGGTAGGCGATGCTGCCGCGATGCTCCGGATGGTCGGCGACGAAGCGCTCGGTGGCGATGATCATCGACGCCAGGCTGCCTTTCATGTCCGCCGCGCCGCGGCCGCAGAGCATGCCGTCAGCGTCGATCAGGGCGTCGAACGGCTGGTGCTGCCAGGCCTGCTCGGGGCCGGTGGGAACCACGTCGGTGTGGCCGGCGAAGCACAGCACCGGGCCATTGGCGCCGTCGCGGCCCTGGCGCAGCGCCCAGAAGTTATCCACATCCTCGATGCGCATGGGCTCCAGGGCGAAGCCGCAGGCGTCCAGGCGCTGCATCATCAGCTGCTGGCAGTCGGCATCGACCGGTGTGACGGAGGGACGGCGAATCAGCTCGCAGGCGAGGGCCAGTGTCGGCGAGAGGGACATTGAGATCATCCTGGGGGTGGAACGGAAAAAGGCGCCCATCTTAAAGCAAAAACGCCGGCGATTGGCCGGCGTTCTCGGGAGCGGATCAGCGGTACAGCTCATCTTGTAGGAGCGAGCTTGCTCGCGAACCCGCCTGACGCAAGAGCATCAAGCCAAAGCGTTCGCGAGCAAGCTCGCTCCTACAGGGGCCGCATCAGTTGGCCGGCGCGACGTCCGCTGCCGGCGCCTCCTGAGCCTTGGGCGCGGCGGACAGTAGTGCCATCACCAGGGCGGCGAGGTAGGGCAGCGACTGCACCAGCAGCATGGCGACCCAGAACATCATGTCGCGGCTCGGTACGCCCTGCACCAGCACGATGCCCAGTGCAGCGCCCCACAGCAGGAGCATGATGAACACCTCTTCACGGGCTTCCGCCAGCGCCACCAGCAGACCGTGGTTGGAGGCCATCTTTGGTGTGCGGAAGAACGGGATGGTCTTGGTGAACGCCCCGTAGAGCACCGCCTTGGCGATGGTGTGCGACAGCGCGAGGCCGGCCACCGCCGCCTGGAACGAGCGCAGCAGGTCCACGCCTACCGCACGGCGGTAGAGGAACATGATCTTGCCGAACTTGAAGAAGAACAGCGCCAGTGGCGGGATGGCGAAGATCAGCAGCGGCGGGTCGACCCGCTTGGGCACGATGATCATCGCCGAGGACCAGAGCAGTGCGCCGACAGTGAAGAAGATGTTCATGCCGTCGGCGATCCACGGCAGCCAGCCGGCGATGAAGTGGTAGCGCTGGCCGAGGGTCAGCTTGCTGTCCTTGCCCTGGAACAGGGCACGGGCGTGGCCCTTCATGATCTGGATGGCGCCGTAGGCCCAGCGGAAACGCTGCTTCTTGTAGTCGATGAAGGTGTCGGGCATCACTCCCTTGCCGAAGCTCTGGTGCGAGTAGGCGGCCGAATAGCCTTTCTCGAACACCCGCAGGCCCAGCTCGGCGTCCTCGCAGATGGTCCAGTCGGCCCACTTCAGTTCGTCCATCACGGTGCGGCGGATCATGGTCATGGTGCCGTGCTGGATGATCGCGTCGCGGTCGTTGCGGGTGACCATACCGATGTGGAAGAAGCCCTTGTACTCGGCGTAGCAGAGCTTCTTGAAGACGTTCTCCTCGCCATCGTGGTAGTCCTGCGGGGACTGCACCACGGCGATCTTCGGGTCGGCGAAGTGCGGCACCATCTGCTTGAGCCAGTTCGGCTCGACGCAGTAGTCGGCGTCGATCACCGCCACGACTTCGACGTCCGGCGCGGTGTGCGGCAGGATGTAGTTCAGCGCACCGCCCTTGAAGCCGGCCAGCGGCGCGACGTGGAAGAAGCGGAAGCGCGGGCCGAGGATTTCGCAGTAATCGCGTACCGGTTCCCAGACCGCCGGGTCCTTGGTGTTGTTGTCGATGATGAGGACTTCGAAGTCCGGGTAATCGAGCCTGGACAGGGCATCCAGGGTCTTCTTCATCATCTCCGGTGGTTCGTTGTAGCAGGGTACGTGCACCGAGACCTTGGGCCGGTAGCCGGTGTCGCTCAGCACCGGGTCGAATGGCCGGCGGCGCTTACGCACCCAGACGGTCTCGGCCAGTTCGTGGGCCTCGGTAAGCAGGACGATGAACACGCCCAGCGCGCCGATACCCAGCAGGCCGCCAACGGTCAGGCTGAACCAGGTGCTGTATTGCTGGCTGTAGTCGTAGGCGATCCATACCAGCACCGAACCGCCGGCGAAGGCGACCACGGTGAGGAAGGTCCGCCCGCGCTGGCGCAGGGCGCTGCCGTCGATCATCAGCAAGGTCAGGGCGAGCAGCGCCATCACCACCGAGGCCACCGCCAGGGCACGCCATTGCGGGATGTTCACCACCGGCCCGTCGAAGTTGAACTTGGGCTGGCGCTGGGCGTTGTAGACGCCCCAGTAGGCACCGACCGAACCTTCGTCACCGACTTTCCACGGTTGGTCGAAGGCCTCGACGACGAAGTAGTTGTAGCCGCGCTTGTTCAGCGCGTTGGTCAGGGTGCGCAGGTAGATGGCCTGGTCCGCCTGGGTGGCGTCGGCGCCGCCGCGCATGCGGCCGTTGCTTGGCCAGCCGACTTCAGCCAGCAGCAGCGGCTTGCGCGGGAACTTGGCGCGCAGCTCCTTGGCGCGCTCGAGGACGAACGGCACGGCGTCGTCCATCGGCGTGTATTCCCAGTAGGGCAGGACGTGCGCGGCGATCAGGTCGACGTGCTTGGCCATCTCCGGGTATTTCTCGTAGATGTGCCACTGCTCGGCAGTGGTCACCGGCACCTTGACCGCCTTGCGCACGCGGTCCAGGTAGGCGGTCAACTGCTCGATCGTGACTTCACGGCGGAACAGCGCCTCGTTGCCGACTATCACCCGCACCACGCTGCGCGAGTTGTTGGCGATCTCGATGCCGCGCTCGATCTCGGCTTCGTTTTCGGCCTCGTCCGGGCCGATCCAGATGCCGAGGCTGACGCGCATGCCGAGCTCTTCGGCCAGGCGCGGGATGTCGGCCAGCGAACCTTTCACCGAGTAGGTGCGGATGTTGTCGGTGTTCTTGGAGACCAGTTCCAGGTCCGAACGGATTTCGTCGTCGCTGGGGAACTGGTTCTTCTGCGGATTCTGGTTCAGGCGGAAGGGCGAGAAGGAGAATCCGGAAATGCTTTCCGGCCAGTCGGGAACGCTGACGGGGCGGTTGTAGAGGGCCCAGAAGCCGGTGAAGAGTGCCGCGAGGGCAACGAACACCACCAGGTTGAGGCCGAACTTGCGTGCAGGCATGGTGCGATCGGGTTCCAAAGGGTGGAACGGGGAGGGGCCGGGACAATCTCTGTACGCGATGGCCGCCGGTCGGGGCGCATCCTACCCCGCACTCCGGGGGCTGTACAGGTTGCCGGCACCGTCCGCCGCGTGGGCGCACGTGGGCATTTTCCGACAGTTTAGAATGTGTGGCAGGCGCGTGACTGAGACTGCGGCAATTCGGCTTTGTTGCAGGCGCGCCGCGGCTGCTCCTTACCGGAGCCCGGCCGTTATAGAATGCCGGCCGTTTCGAGATGAGGTGTGGGCGATGCAACTGGATGAACAGCGTTTCGGCGGAATCGCGCGGCTATACGGCCGTGAGGGCCTGGAGCGTCTGGCGGCCAGCCATGTGGCGGTGGTCGGGATCGGCGGCGTGGGTTCCTGGGCGGCCGAGGCCCTGGCGCGCAGTGGCGTGGGAGAGATTTCCCTGTTCGATCTGGACGACGTCTGCGTGACCAACACCAACCGCCAGGTGCACGCCATCCAGGGCGCCGTGGGCAAGCCCAAGGTCGAGGTCATGGCCGAGCGCCTGAAGGCGATCAACCCGGGCATCGTCGTACACGCCGTAGCCGATTTCGTTACCCGGGAAACCATGGCGGACTACATCACGCCGGAGCTGGATTGCGTGATCGACTGCATCGACAGCGTCGCTGCCAAGGCTGCACTGATCGCCTGGTGCAAGCGCCGCAAGCTGCAGATCATCACCACCGGTGGCGCGGGCGGGCAGGTGGACCCGACGCAGATCCAGGTCGCCGACCTGAACAAGACCTTCAACGACCCGCTGGCCGCGAAGGTTCGCTCGACCTTGCGGCGCGACTACAACTTCTCGCGTACCCCGGGCCGTCATTACAGCGTGCAGTGCGTGTTTTCCACCGAGCAGCTGCGCTACCCCAAGCCGGACGGCACGGTGTGCCAGTCCAAGAGTTTCGTCGGCGAGGGCGTGAAGCTGGACTGCGCCGGCGGCTTCGGCGCGGTGATGATGGTCACCGCGACCTTCGGCATGGTCGCGGCGGCGCGGGCGGTGGACAAGATCGTTGCCGGCGCGCGGCGGCCGTCGGAGCGCTCCGCAGGCTAATGGTTCTTGCATGGGAACAACCATCTTGTCCTGGGAAAATCCGTGCCTGTGTTTTCCCCTCACCCCAGCCCTGACTGCGCGCCCCGCTCCTCAGAGAGAGGGGGCGGATAGTGCCGGCTGAGGCAATGGTTTCACCCTGCTCAGAACAGTCCCCTCTCCCGCTTGAGGGGGAGGGTTAGGGAGAGGGGCTCTTGATTTTGTAGGAGCGGACTTCGTCCGCGATGGCATCCGGCGCGATGCGGACCAATCGCGGACGGAGTCCGCTCCTACGCATATGCAAGCGTCTCAGATAGCGATCAAATCCCGCATGCGCTTGAGTACGGCATTCAACCCGTTGTTGCGTCGCGGCGGCGCGGGCGGTGGACAAGATCGTCGCCGGCGCGCGGCGGCCTTCGGAGCGCGCAGCGGGCTAATGCCTTTTGTAGGAGCGAGCTTGCGCGCGAAGGCTTGGCCGGATGCGACTGCGTCGGGCAGGTTCGCGAGCAAGCTCGCTCCTACGAAAAGCCAGACGTTCAGGTCCCGATCAGTTCCTGCATGCGCTTGAGCACGGCGTTCAACCCGTTGCTGCGCGACGGCGACAGTTGCCGGGCCAGGCCCAACTGATTGAACCAGTCCGGCAGGTCGATGGCGGACAGCTCGTCTGCCGGCAGCCCTTCCACCCGCACCAGCAGCAGCGCCAGCAAGCCGCGCAGCAGGCGCGCATCGCTGTAGGCGCGGAAATGCCAGTGGCCGTCACGCGCATCGGCCACCAGCCAGACATTGCTCTCGCAGCCCTGCACGCGCTGCTCGTCGCTGCGCTCTGCGTCGCTCAGCGGTTCCAGGCGTTCGCCCCATTGCATCAGCAGGCGGGCACGCTGCTCCCAGCCTTGCAGGTCGGTAAAGGCCTGCAGCGCCTCCGCGGCGGCGCTGGGCAGGTTCATCGCAGCAACTCCAGGGCGTTGTCGAGCGCGGTGAAGAAGCGTTCCAGGTCGGCGCTGTCGTTGTACAGGCCGAGGGAGACGCGCAGGGCGCCGGCGATATCGAGGGTCTTCATCAGCGGCATGGCGCAGTGGTGTCCGGCACGCACCGCTATGCCCTGTTCGGTGAGCAAGTGGCCCAGGTCCGAGACGTGCACGCCTTCGACCACGAAACTGGCCAGCGCCACATCCGGTTCGCCCAGCACGCGCACGCCGTCACGGGCGCGCAGGCCGGCCAGCAGGCGGGCATGAAGGAAGTCCTCGTGGGCGCTGATTTCGGCGTTGTCCCGAGCGGTCAGCCACTGCAGGGTGGCGCCGAGCGCGATCACTGCGCCAATGGGCGGTGTGCCGGCCTCGAAGCCCATGGGCGCGTCGTGGAACTGCGCGTCGTAGTAATCGGCCAGGCGCACCATCTCGCCACCGAACTGCCAGTGGGCCAGGCGCGCCAGCGCCTGCGGGCGGCCCCAGAGCAGGCCGACACCTTCCGGGCCGTAGAGTTTGTGGCTGGAACAGACGTAGAAGTCGCAACCCAGCGCTGACAGGTTGTGCCGGCCATGGACTACGCCCTGGGCGCCATCCACTACGGTCAGCGCATCGTACTGCCGCGCCATCTGCAGCAGTTCCGGCAGTGGTTGCCAGGTGCCCAGCACATTGGACAATTGGCTGACGGCGAGCAGCCGCGTGCGCGGGCCGATCAGGCTGGTGGCGCGGGCCAGGTCGATGCGGCCGGTTGGGTCCAGCGGCAATATCACCAGTTTCAGGCCGCGCCGCTTGGCCAGTTGTTGCCAGGGCAACAGGTTGGCGTGGTGCTCCAGGGCACTCACAACGATCTCGTCGCCGTTCCGGAACTGGCCTTCCAGCGCGTAAGCCAAGAGGTTCAGCGCCTCGGTGGCGCCGCGGGTAAAGATGATCTGTGCCGGGCTGCCGCCGTTCAGCCAATTGGCCGCCAGGCTGCGGGTCGTCTCGAAGGCACGCGTGGCGCGCTCGCCGGGCAGGTGCTGGGCGCGGTGTACGTTGGCGGCGCCACTGGCGTAGTAGCCGGCGAGGGCGTCGATCATGGCGCGCGGTTTCTGCGCGGTGGCGGCGCTGTCGAGGTAGGTCTGGCCTTCGGCCTCGAAGGCGGCGAGGGCCGGGAAGTCGGAGCGCCAGGGCGAGGGAATGGACATGGTGGCCTCAGGCTGTAGGCCCCAGGCGGCAGGCGAGAGCGTTCTTGCCTGCCGCCTGCAGCTTGCAGCCTGTCGCCGCTACTTAGTTGTGCGCGTGCAGCGCTTCATTCAGTTCGATCGCGGTCTTGTTGGTCTTGCACTCGACGGCGCCGGTCTGAGAGTTGCGGCGGAACAGCAGGTCCGCCTGGCCGGCCAGGTCGCGGCCCTTGACCACTTTCACCAGGTTGTTCTGGTCGTCCAGCACGGCGATCTTGGTGCCGGCGGTGACATACAGGCCGGCTTCGACGATGTTGCGGTCGCCCAGCGGGATGCCGATGCCGGCGTTGGCGCCGATCAGGCAGCCTTCGCCAACGCTGATGACGATGTTGCCGCCGCCGGACAGGGTGCCCATGGTGGAGCAGCCGCCGCCCAGGTCCGAGCCCTTGCCGACGAATACGCCAGCGGAGACGCGGCCTTCGATCATGCCCGGGCCCTGGGTGCCGGCGTTGAAGTTGACGAAGCCTTCGTGCATCACGGTGGTGCCTTCACCGATGTAGGCACCCAGGCGTACGCGGGCGGTGTCGGCGATACGCACGCCGGCCGGGACCACGTAGTCGGTCATCTTCGGGAATTTGTCGACGGAGAAGACTTCCAGCAGCTTGCCCTTCAGGCGCGCTTCCAGTTGCAGTTCGGCCAGTTCGGCCAGGTCGACGGCGCCCTGGTTGGTCCAGGCGACGTTCGGCAGCAGCGGGAAGATGCCGGTCAGGTTCAGGCCGTGCGGCTTGACCAGGCGGTGGGACAGCAGGTGCAGCTTCAGGTACGCCTCCGGGGTGGAGCTGGGGGCGGCGTCTTCGGCCAGCAGGGTGGCGACCAGCGGTTTCTGGCTTTCGGCCAGGCGGTTGAGCAGGGCAGCCTGGGCGGCGTCGACGGTCTCGACGGCGTCAGCCAGCTGATACGCCTGGTGTGCGGTGAAGGCAATCGCCTGGTTACCGCCTTCATAGTTCAGCAGCGGGCTGATGGCGGCGACCAGTTCGGCGCTGGGGCCCAACAGCGGCTGCGCGTAGAAGACTTCCAGCCAGTTGCCCTGGCGGTTCTGGGTGCCGACACCGAAAGCGATGCTGAACAGGGATTTCGACATGTGGGGGATTCCTTGAAAAGAGATTCTCGAATAACGAATTCGGTCAGGCCGGACGGCGGCTGAGCAGCAGGCCCAGCCCGGCGCTGCCCAGCAGCGCGGCACAACCACGGTTGAACAGGCGCCGGGCGCGTGCGCCGGCGAGCAGCTTGCCGAGGCGGACCCCGGCGAGCCCGTAAAGGGCGATGGCCAGCCATTCCAGTAGCAGGAAGGCTGCGCCGAGTTGGGCGAACTGGGCGCCCACGGCCTGACGCGGATCGACGAATTGCGGCAGGAAAGCGGTGAAGATGAGGATTGCCTTGGGGTTCCCCAATGCTTGCGAATCTAAATTCGTTGTGTCGCAATGCATCTTGAGTATTCTCGGGTCCAACGGCATGACAAAAATTGGGGCGAAAGTATACAGCTATTTGAGGTTTTCGGACCCCAAGCAGGCGGCGGGCCATAGTGCCGACCGTCAGGCGCAGTATGCAAAGGCCTGGGCCGCGGAGCGTGGCTTAATTCTGGACGAGTCCCTGACTCTGCGGGATGAGGGGCTGTCTGCCTACCACCAAAAGCACATCAAGCAAGGCGCGCTCGGTGTATTCCTCCAGGCGGTAGACGCTGGTCGTATCCCGGAAGGCTCGGTGCTGGTCGTCGAAGGCCTGGACCGTTTGAGCCGTGCCGAGCCGATCCTGGCGCAGGCTCAGCTCGCGCAGATAATCAATGCCGGCATATCGGTCGTCACTGCCAGTGATGGGCGTGAGTACAACCGCCAGAGCCTGAAGGCTCAGCCGATGGACTTGGTGTATAGCCTGCTGGTGATGATTCGGGCGCATGAAGAGAGCGACACCAAGAGCAAGCGAGTGAAGGCCGCGATCCGCCGGCAATGTGAGGGGTGGGTCGCGGGAACGTATCGGGGGCTTATCCGCAACGGTGCGGATCCGCATTGGCTTGAGTGGGATGGTGTCGCTTGGCAGTTCGTGCCGGACAGGGTTGAGGCGGTGAGATTCGCGCTCGACTGCTATCGCCAGGGGCTGGGCGCCAAGCGCACGCTGGACCTGATGCTGGAAAGGGGGATGGACCCGGCCGGCTTGAAGCTGGGGGGCCAGCAGCTCTATCGGCTCGTACACCTGCAGCCGTTGCGCGGCGCAAAGCGGATCTCGGTTGATGGAGACGAGTACGTTCTAGACGACTATTACCCCAAACTCCTAAGCGATGCAGAGTTTTCCGAGCTCAGCACCTTGACCGGTCAGCGTCATCGGCGGCGGGGTAAGGGCGCGATACCAGGCATCGTAACCGGCATTGGCCTCACCTGGTGCGGCTACTGTGGATCCGCAATGGAGGCGCAGAACCAGATGGGCAAGATCCGCCCGGATGGCACGTTGCTGCCAGGCCATCGCCGCGTTTTCTGCTCGATGACTGCGCAGCAGTCGGAGTGCCGGCAGCATGGCAGCAGCAGCGTAGCGCCGCTGGAGCGCGCTTTGATGGACTACTGCTCGGATCAGATGAATTTGCAGCGACTGCTTGAGCCTGCAACCCAGGGCCAGGATGTGCGGCAAGAGTTGATCAGTATCCGTTCAGAAATCGCCAGGATTGAGGGTCAGCTTGGGCGTGTGACTGAAGCTCTCCTGGCCGGCGAGGATGACGGTGCGGCGCCACTTGCCTTTGTCAGAAAGGCAAGGGAGCTTGAGCAACTGATTGAACACCGAAAGGAAGAAGCCCTAAAACTGGAGCGGCGCCTGGCGGACGCTGCGCAACCTCAGACCGCTGCAGACGCTCAGAGTTGGTCGGACCTCGCGGAAGGCGTACATGCGCAGAATGTGCAGGCGCGTGAGCAGGTGCGACAGTTGATGATGGATACGTTTGAGCGGATCGTCATCTACATTCGTGGCATTGTGCCAGAGGGGCGACGTGCGAAATACTTAGACGTGTTGCTGATCGCTAAGGCTGGTCAGAGGCGATGGATGAGGATTGAGCACCGCACTGCCTTATGGGTAGTAGGAAGTGATCGTCCTGCCAATTGAGTGGATTGGAGTCGATGGTGGATAACGAAAGCATGAAGGACCGCCTGACGCGGCGGTTTGCAGCAGCTCAAGCGAAGGCCGAGCAGAAGAATACGCGGACTGACGCAATCAATGCTGAGGTGACAAAGTTTTCCGAGGCAACCGAGTCGTTGCACTCGGACATCGAGAAATGGCTAGCGGAAGCCGAAGTGGCAGCTCAGTTTCGTCGCCACTACTACCAAGTCAACGACAGTATTTGGGGAGAGCCAATAGACTATCCGCTTGAAGCTCTAACTATTTCCGTTCTGGGCAATGAGCTTGAGGTGCTTCCGCTTTCTTGGAAGGGGGCGCCTGCTGGCTCCCTTGGAATTGTGACCATTGGCGTTCCCCTCGACCCTGAGCCGCATTTCGTCTCGTTGGGCGATATGAATGGCTGGGGTAATCGCCGGCACTGGTCGCACCATAGAAACCACCTAACGCTAGAGCAGGCCGATGCCTTTACTCGCGAAGTTTTTTACGCTCTGGTAGACACCAAGCTAGTGCCTGAAGCTTAACGTGGGGCCGTCAGGCCCTTTTCAGCCAGCGGAGCTGGTCTAGACGACTCTGGTTTCCTGCTCAAGATCCGGACAAAAGAAAGGCAGGACGCGCGAGTCAACAGCAGAATGACCGAGTGGGGCTTTGTAGGATGAGCAGTGAGAGCATGAGGGATATTCTGGCTCGCGATTTTGCCGAGGCGGCAGAAAAGAAGCGCCAGGCGAGTATCCAGAAGAGCAAAGTTGAAGACGAGATAGTGCAATTTTCCAAAGCCTATCGTGCGTTGATCGATGATGTTGAGGCCTGGCTTAAGGGTCTTGGTGACGACTGTGATGTGAGTACGTCGAGCCAAGCAAGAGACATCCACGACACGATTCTTGGCTCAGTTACGACCTACCGGATGGATGTGTTTCGGATTTCACGAGATGGTAAGGCTATTGAGCTTTTGCCTTTGCTTTGGAGCGGTCGGCCTTCCGACTCTAAAGGTGTGGTGACACTTGGCGAGGCTGGCGTGGCGGTCCCGTTGCTTGTCTCGCTCGGCGATCAGAGCGGATGGGGAACTAGGCGCTGCTGGATGAGTAGTCGTGGGCTAACCGCAATAGAGCAGGCGACCGATTTTAATGCCGAGATATTCTATCGAGTGGTTAAGTCTGTATTTTTCCCAAAGGGGTGATGGAACAGGGGCGCTGAGCGCCCCTTGTTGTTTAAGCCGCAGTGCGTACTAGTAACTTTTCGCTTGGTGCTTCACGCCTCACCACCAGGTGTCCCTGACCGTTCCAGAAGTTTTCTTGCACTTCCACGCACACATACCAAGCCGTCCAGGCAACATCCTCTCCCGACTCGACAATGTTTCCTGTCTCGTCAACCAATGCGAGTCGAAGGGGCTTGCCATCTTTCGTGACCGGGCGAAATCCAGTGCTTACATTGGCTGTGATCACTGCATTTTTAAGGTTGGGATTTGGGAGGGCCGCCTTCATTGGGTTACTCCCTGCTGAGCGTCCAGCGCAGAGGCTATCTTAATCGCCTTTGCTAGGGCGCGCCGGCCGTGCTCAATGTCTTTGCGGCTATCCCTGATGAGCAGTTGAGCCTCGGCGCTGCTCATGCAGCTATCCGCCGCAGCGAGGAGGCGCTGCAGTTCGTGGAGTTGGGTATTCATGCTGCCTCCTTCATGGTCTGCTGAGGGAACAGGGGATTGGCCTTTAGAAGTGCGTAGTAGGGCTTCGGGGAAACCGAGTTGCCACACATGCGCACCTTTGCCTTGTTGCTGAACCTGCGGCCGTCGTGCCCGAAGTCGATCTTGTAGTCCGGGGGGAAGCCTTGGATCAGGTACAGCTCGCGCGGGGTGAGCATCCGCATGCCGACGTCGACGATCACATAGGGGTTACCCTTGATCGTCACGGTAACCAGGGCGAGGCGGTCGCGGGTGACGATGGTGTACGCCCCTGTCATCGGCAGTGGTTGCGCCGGCAGTGCAGTGCTTGCCGGAGCCGGCGGCGCCGGCCTGGATGATGCAGCCGGTTACGCCGAACTTCGACCAGAGGCTGCAGCGGATCTTGCCCGTATCGCCGCCGACGCCAATGCCTGCGCCATCTCCTTAACGGCGCTGCAGGATCGCGAAAGAATCCGGCAGCATCGCTAGTTTGGTTCTGCTTCACTTTCCAGTAGTGCACGGAAAGCATCCTCAAGGGCGTCTTGAGCGACGCGAGCTTCGCCCATGATGCCTCGCCACCCAGTCATCCAGGCGCTGCGAATTTCTTTCTCGTAGCCTGGGTCGCGAACTGAAAAAGCCCACGTCCCAGCCGGATGTACCATGTCGCCTACCATGCGTCGCAAGGTTTTCACCTGTCTCGCTGTGTCGGGTGGCAGGAAGATCTGCGTCGCCTCGTGGTGATGGCGTAGCGCATTAAGTGCGTCAGTTGCGGATTTGTAGTATCCCTCCAGCTTACTGGCCTCGATAAATTCGGGTGCGGGCGTGAGGAATTTTTCGGCCGCCACTCTCATGTCGGCAATCAAGCGCATTGACTCGGTGATGGTTTCCGCTTGCTTCTGGTAATACCAGGCGAAGCGAAGTTGCCTTTGATCTGTCCGCAGCTTTAAGGATGCCTGAAGGCGAGAGATCTCAATCTCTGCTTGCTGCTTCAGTCGGCTTGCCGTTGCGTCGCTATCTAAGCGGAGCTGATGTTCCAGCTGTTTGAGCTGTAAAGCCGACTCACCTTTCAGCTGTTCCTTGTGGCGCTCAATGTCTTTGCTCAGCCAGTGCAATGTAATCTGTCTGGAAAGAAAGACTAGAGCCGCCACGAGCACTGCGCCGCTCAAGAGATAGGAAACAGGGTCCATGATCTTCCTCCTTGTGTCCGCCCTCCTTTTACGCGGGCTTTGAGATAAACCCAAGTCCCCCGCAACTCTCGCACTCCTCTCTATCCGCGAAGCTGTCCCGACATGCTGGGCAGCGCCGGAACCTTCCCAGCTCGATCAGTAGCGCAAGGGCACTGGCCCGCGCCGCGTCGCCTTCCTCCTGCGCTACCTGATGCGCATCCAGTGCAAGCCTGAACGCATCGGCATCAGTGATGGCTCGCACCACCTTCCCCGCAACAATTCTCCCCGTTTCAACCAGTCGGGCCTGCAGGCCATTCTTTAGCGTCCACGTCAGGCCCTTCACGTCACCCTTCCACTCGGCCGGCGACCCGTCATACATCGCGAGCTGACCGGCCTCGTCATAGGTGATTCGCCCGAGGATCCCGCGCGCTGCTGGCGGCGCGCTCAGGAACGTGCCCGACAGGATCTCTCCCAGCAGTTCGCCAGTTCCCTCGTCCACGACGTCATAGACGCCGGTACGCTTGAAGGCTTCGTGCGCCAGATCCTCCAGCATGGTGAGGCGTCCGGCTTCGGCTATCTCGTACATCTCCACAAACTCCCTGTGATTGATCATCCGCAGCTCTAGCGCCTTTCTGGCCAGTCCTTCCAGCTCGGCGCGGTGGTAGTCCGGCGTGAGTTTCCATTGCCGCCGGTCGTCGATGAGGCGGCGCCATCGTGCGAGTGGTGAGTCAGTCATACGGTCAATAATACTGTTTGGATACACAGTATTTGTTTTGAATGACCAGCGGTAGGGGGTGCCTGGAGAGGGGCGTAGGATGCGCGCCTTCGATTTGAGGAGGTCACCCGATGAGCACTTGGAATCTTGCGCTACGCCCCGCCGAGGAGCGGCAGGCGATGGAGGATGAGAAGGCCCGGTTGTTCGAGTTTTGGCAGCTGAACCTGGACCGTGCGAAAGGGGAGGCCGGCAAGCTGTTCGCCGAGCGTTCGAAGCGGAAAGGGAAGTGGAGCGAGTGGGCGCAAGGCGAGGTTGCAGGGGGCAGCCCGCCAGAGTTGCAGAGTCTTGTCCGATCAGAGCTGGAAAAATTGGTAGCCGCTGACAAGTGACGGCTGGCCAATTAATATCGCACCACTTCATTAGGACGCGGTGGTCTGCCGCAATCGCCAAGGGAGCAGACTGATGTCATGGCATGCAGTGCGCCATAGGTACAAAAGTTTTTGGGATGAGGCCTATAGCCTATTCCGAAGCGTTTCTGTTGATCTCCCAACCGGCACAATTGACGCCTGCGAGATCGGTGATCGGGAGCTGGCTGAGGCAGACGCTTGGCTGAATCACCCGGATCGGATTGCTGGCTGGAACTGGCGGGCTGTGCTCAACCAGGAGCGAAAGTCTCATAAGCGGTTTGAGGCTGCGTTCTGGGTGGATGGCGTCTTGTGCGGACTGATGGTCTGCCGAGTTTCGAAGCGACGCATCAACCTGAGTGTGCGATTTATCGAGGGTGCGCCGTTCCAGCATCCTCTGCGTGGCCAGTTGCTCCAGGTTGCGATTATTCAGGCGGAGCTCTTTGCAAGCGTGATAGGTGCTACGCAGGTGGCCATCATTAAGCCCCTGGAAGGCGTTGCAGAACGTTACATAGCGCTGGGCTACCAGATGGAGTACGGCGACAGGTCGAAAGTATCTAAGGGCTTGAAACCCAGATTTGATCAATTGATCAAGCATCTCAAGGGTTTTTGACGTAATCGTCATGGTGCGATAACCTAGCCATGAAGCAATTTACGACACAAGTCTTGACCTACAAGGTGGTCGCCAAAATGAGCAAGTCCAAAACCCAGAAAGGTCTGGTCGTTGCCCGTGACACTTATGTGGATGTTGAAGTGAAACGAGCGAAGGCGCGAGGCCAGGCGTTCCTTTCCGCACATGCTGACACTTACCGGTCGTGGATGAAAGACACCATGGGGGACTTCCGTGGTCCGCTGGCAGGAAGTCGGAAGCAAGCATTCATTGCAAATGCGAATTAAATTCATTTGAAGAAAAGCGAGGCTATGCCTCGCTTTTTTTTGTCCCGAGTTTAGCGGTTTGAATGACTAGCCGCGAACTCGGATGTTGCCGAACATCCCGCTATTGATCAGCGTTTCCCAGAGCTTTTTGATCGCCAGCCCAGTTTCCTGATTCACGAAAAGGGAGGACCGGCTGCCGTGCGGCACGCCAAGAAGGTAGGGCTGCATGGTTTTCCAAGTTTCGGCAACTTGAGCCCATCGCCAGCCTGGAACCTCCTTCTCCAGAATCAGTGGCATAGCAATGCGCAGCGGGATCATCCCGTCGAGCGGCAGCGGTTCATCCCAGGTGCATTTCACCAGAATCGGGTTTGCGTCGGAATTGTAGAACTGAACGTTCAGGCGCTCGGCCGTAATTGTGGCAGCCGGGTGATACGGCAGAGCTTCTACGGAGTCGATAATGGACTGGCCGTCGTGATACGGGCAGGTAATGAATCCGTTGGCGAAGCACCTGGTGTGATCAAGGCCATTGTAACCGCACTGGATGCTTGGGTACGTCTCAGGATTGCGCTCGTCGTGGTTGCTAACCAACGGGTGCCAGCTCGGATAGGCGCTCACCACCGGACCGAGTTCGTCCGCAATCCGCTCCAGCTCCTCTTTGCTTCTTTCCCATTCGGAAATGTCTGCATCGCGGCTGCGGGGCAGTAAATACTTTGCAACTTCTTCGTAAGCTTGACGAGCGGCCTCGTCGGCTCGGAATGCCATGGTGTGTCCTCGGTTGAATTTGACGACACGCGCATGTTGAATTAATTCTTTGCATGAAACAACGATTTCATGCAAAGAATCTAAATTATATTTCGAGGTCAGCCGAAACCGCCGTGTTAGAGGGTTGGGTGATTAGAGGGGGGGATGAAATAATTATTTAGGTTAAGCTTGTTTAGGGTTGCCGGCGGCCACCCAGAACTCCTGGCGGGCCAGGCGCCACAGGCTGGTGGCGGGCACCGGAGTGCCGTCCACCGACAGGTTTGCCGTCGGCGCGCGCCACAGTTGCACGGCCAGCCACAACAGGTAGCCGGCGCCCACCAGCTTGATCGCCAGGAACAGCCAGGCCGAGGCCTGCAGCACCAGCGCCAGGCCGGAAGCAGCCAATGTCAGCATGCCGGCGAAGGCGAGCAGGCGTCCGCCACCGGCGAGGGTGGCGCGCAGCAGGCCGAAGCGCGCGGCGTTGTTCAGCGACAGCAGGTTGTTCGGCCCCGGCGCCAGGTTCAAGGCGAAGCAGGCGGGGAGGAACAGGGCCCAGGCGATGCTCATCTTGAGGGGGCTCAGGCCAGCGCGGCGGCGTAGACGTCGGGCTTGAAGCCGACCAGGGTACGGCCACCCAGGTCCAGCACCGGGCGCTTGATCATCGACGGCTGCGCCACCATCAGCTCGATGGCCCTGGCCTGGTCGAGATCGGCCTTCTGCGCGTCGTCGAGCTTGCGGAACGTGGTGCCGGCACGGTTCAGGACTGTCTCCCAGCCATGCTCGTTGCACCACTGCTCCAGGTGCGCGCGGTCTATTCCGCTAGTCTTGTAGTCGTGGAATGCATAGTCGACGCCATGTTCTTCCAGCCAGGTACGGGCCTTCTTCATGGTGTCGCAAGCTTTGATGCCGTAGAGAACGTAAGGCATTGATTTTCCTCAGGAGTTTTGGCCTCCCCAAAACTCCTCCAATATCGCTCCAAAATTCCAGCGACGAATTATGCCACGTCGATCCACTCTGCGCCGCGACTATCCCGATAGAGGTCGGTCATCTTCGCCGAACGGTGACCGAGCAGGCGCTGCGGGTTGCGGCCCTCGTCCTCATGAAGGCGCGCAGCGAGCGACCGCATCTCATGGAAGCTCGGCGGGCTGGCGCCGAGGTCGATGCTGTGCTTCCTCGCTGCTCTGTCCCTGGCATCAGCAAAGGCTGCCGTCAGGGTGTCCAGCATGATCGGCTGGCCAGCCTTCGCGCGGCTGATGGTGCGGTGGTGATGGACCAGGTAGCGGGACAGAACCCGGCCCCGGCATGCCTTGATGACTGCAGCCAGGTTGAGCCCGAGCACGTCCAGGCCGATCGATGTCTTGATCCGCAACCGCATTCCGGTCTTCGACTGAACCACCTGCAGGTACCCATCCTGCTCATCCTTGAACTGCATCGCCGCGATATCTTCCCGGCGCTGGCCGGTAATGACCGCAAGCTCCATGGCGCGCTTCAGCCAGGGCTGCTTCGCCTCGGCGTAGATCAGCCGCCACATCTCCAGGGTCAGGCGCCCGCGCTTGATCTTCACCCGCGCTGCCTTCGTCACCTCTACCGGGTTCTTGTCGGTCCAGCCGGCGGCCATGGCCTCCATGAAGACATCCCGCAGGAGCGATCGCATCGCCCGCGCCATCTGAGCCTTCCCTTCCTTCGCCATCTCCGAGAAGTAGCCGGCCACGTCGATGGTCCCGATATCCCGGATATCCATCGTCCCGAACCTGGCGCGCAGGCGCTTCAACCGCATCCGCGTGTTACGGACGCTGGCCTCCGACAGCCCGCGCTCGGCGTAGATCTTCTCGTACTCGTCCAGCCAGTCGCCGAACAGGCGCGGAACCCGCTCCGGCTCAGAATTGAGCCTGGCCGTCAGTGTAGGCTGCAGCATCTCCGCGCGGTTAGCCTCGACCGCTTCCTGGATGGCGCGCGCCTTGTCCTTACCCAGACCGAAGACCCGACCGCTGACCGGGTCCCGATAGCTGTAGTAGGTGACGCCGTTCCGGCTGTCCTTCTTTTGGTACAGGTTTGGCGGGAGATCCTTCGAACCTGCCTTACGCGGCCTTGGCGCCATGGCGTGCACTCGCAATCCGGGAGATCAGGCTGCCGCCCAGCGGCACCTTGGCAACGGCCTCGGGCGCTTCGTAGGTGGCGTCTTGGTCGACATAGTAGCTGCGCCCGTGCTTCACGGGGCGTGGGGTGATGGAGCCCTCGCGGGCCCACTTGCGCAGGGTGTTGGCGCTGGGCGGCGTGCGGAAGTGCTCGGCCGCCCATTCCTCAAGCGTTACGAGTCTCATATCGATCAGCCCTCTACGGGGTATTGGATGGTGCCGATGGCGCCCTGGTCGGCGTCGTTGGCGATCTGGTTCAGCTGGCGTGCGAGCTGGCGCATCTGCGCCGGCTGGAGGAGGGCGCCGAGTCGGGGCAGGCCCTCGATCTCGGCCACGCGGTTGCCGGCCTGATCTTCCCGGTGTTCCGCGGTCAGTTGGATGACTTGCATGGTGCTCGCTCCTGGAGGACAGGCCTGCAGCGCAGACAGTCGCATTCGGGGATGGGGCGGAGGGTGCGGCGGCAGAAGGTGGGGCGGGTCATGCTGCAACCTTCCTACGCGGCGCCCCGCGATACTCCGGCTCGGCCGGGTACTGAGCCGGGCGGATCACCGATGCCAGAAGCTGGCGCCAGGTCGCTGCGTTGTTCGGTAGGCAGATACCGAACTCCTTGGTGTCGTACTCGACCTCGCCGACCAACTGCTCGACCAAGGTCAGCGGCACCGCGATGTTTGTGCAGCCGCTGTTGTAGTAGCCGAGGTGCTCAAGTACTCGCCGCTCTTCGTAGCGGCCGGCGCGCTCCAGTGTCCAGCAGTACCCGCGGTCATCAGGCCGCCAAAGTGTGATTGCCTTGTGGCGGCGCTTCGTGTGCTTGACGCTTATCACGATGAACTCGGTCATGCTGCACTCCTTGCGGGCTCGGTGATCTGGCTGGCGGTGTGCACCTGCATGCCCAGTTCGCTGGCGATGCGGTACTCGAGGCGCGCGCCCTTGGACTTGTCCCAGCCCGGCAGCAGGGCGATGGCCTCGCAGGTGATCAGCTTCTGCATGTCCAGGCGCAGGTAGTCGGCCCACTCGAAGCCGTCGATCATGCCGTGGTCGGCAGGATTCTCGACGTGGTAGCCGAGCTGGCGCAGGCGCGCGGCCTCGGCGTGGAAGGCTGGGTAGTTGAAGTCCTCGATCCCGGTCATGGGACCGGCGAGGTAGATGCGGCCAACGCGCGGAACGGCAATCAGGCGATCCATCGGCTGGCCAAATACCTCGCGCGCCTGCTCGACGCTGACGGGGACCAACACCAGGCCCAGGTCGAGGGCCTCGATGACGTCCTCGGGGTGGCGCCGACCGACGAAGCGGCATTCACGAGTGGCGGGATCGAAGCCGGCCACGGCCGACTCTTCGTAGTTTCTGGGCATGACTTCGTCCTCGCGCCGTAGTGGCGCAATGGCATGGAGTGGGGTAGGTTCGGATGGCCCGGCATGGGGCCGGATCAAGGAGAGAAAGTGGGTTCTATCAAGGTTGAGCGCCTGGCCATTCGGGACATTTCTGGCGAATCGCTATATGAGGCGAAAACAAGCTCGGCAGTTCTGCATGCTGAGCACAACTCGCAAATGACCGAGTTCAAGGTTGTCCTTAAAGCTGGCACTTATTCTCACTTTGGCGATGCTGCTGGGAACGGAGCATTTGAGCTGGAGCTTGTCACCGGCAGCACATTCAGAGGCTTCGTGGAGAGTTCATTTCCGGCCAGGACTCCGGATGGGGTGAACACT
>NZ_JAOCBT010000035.1:0-41471 GCF_029840045.1 Pseudomonas sp. GD03903
ACCCGCAGCTCTCGATGTGCAGTGAGCTGCGGGTCGAGTCCACCGGGTTATGATTCTCCACAACGGGATTTAGGCTGTCGTTAAAGAGGTCTTTTCCTCAGAGAGGTTATGTCACCGGACACTAGGCTCTGTACGAAATCCCGAGAAACCCAATAGGCGCCCTTCGGAAGCTGAAATTCTGTAGGGTTCCCGGCCATCTACGGAAAGGAATTCTGTGATGGCAAAGCGTTACGAACTCTCGGACGAGGCCTGGTATGTGGTCTCTGATCTCTTCATCGAAACTCATGGCCGAGGGCGGCCACGCCTGAGCGACCGCCTGATGCTCGATGGCGTGCTCTGGGTACTCTGCTCGGGCGCTGCGTGGCGAGACATGCCGGAGCGCTTCGGCCCATGGTCAACGGTGTATCAACGGTTTCGCGGCTGGCGAAACCAGGGGACGTTCGATCAGATGCTCAAGCGCTTACACCTGAGATTGAATGAGCAAGGCTTGATCGATCTTCAGACCTGGATGATCGACTCAACCGCAGTACGTGCAACCCGAGCCTCATCCGGCGCTCGGAAAAAGGGGGCCTAACGAACCCGCCGATCACGCTCTAGGCCGCAGTCGCGGTGGCCTGACAACCAAAATCCACATGCTCTGCGACGCCAACGGGACACCGTTGCGCTTCCTTCTCTCTGGCGGTCAAGCCAGTGACATCAGCTACGCGCAACCACTGCTGGACGACGTCAGCATTCCATCGAGCCAACGTGGTCGCCCGCGTAAGCGCTGCAAATGGTTGCTCGCCGATAAGGGCTACGACGCCGAAGCGCTGCGCCGTTACTGCGACCAGTACCGAATTCAACCCGTCATCCCGATGCGCTCAATGAAGCGCAAACCCAAGCCTGGCCTACCCAGACTGTTTGATCGGCCCAAATACCGACAGCGCAACATCATCGAGCGCATGTTTGGCTGGCTGAAAGAGAATCGCCGCATCGTGACACGCTTCGACAAGCTCGCGAAAAGCTATGCCGCCATGGTCTCACTGGCTTGTTCCATGCGGTGTTTGCGACATCTCTTTTCGTACAGAGCCTAGCAGGACTTCTGCTCATCACGCGCAGCCTTCGATACCTGTGTCTGCCGCTCGTATCCGGGGATCGGCAACCAGCGTCGAAACCCGGCCCCCCCTTTTCCCGTCAGAGGACACCAGGAAAAATCCCAAGGTGCCGGTGGGAAATCCTCTATTTCAGGGTCAACGCCAGCGATAGAACGAGGCGCTACTTTCCAGTCAAATACCCTCATCGGCGAGCCTTGCCAAGCCAACACCAGTCCTCGTGCTTGGCTATCGTCAGTATTTATCCACCGGGCCGCTGCCGCAGTCATGAAGGCATCAATGTATTCTTCGTGGGTGTGCGCCCGATAGGTCGAGGTGAGTAACCAACGGCAGACACTCAGGTAGTAAGTCCAGTCCAGCGACGGATGATTGCGGTACGCCCAAGTCATAAAACTGCGAAATATGTTCAAGCCGTCTGGTGGATCTAGCTTGAGCAATCCCGGACACACATCGAACAACGTATGCCAGTAAGGCAGCAATCTGGCATCCAGTTGAACAAAGCTGCGTGCGTTGCAGGGATAGTCTGGAAACGGCAATAGGAAGTCGCCACGACTGTTTATGCGCGACGTTTTGCTAACCAGCCGCGAAACGCCTGAAGGAATAACTACAGAGCGCATACCAGCCTCCATGCCGTCGCCGCTTGCGATTTATTGAATGCAGGAAAACTGAAAATCAGACCTTCGGGAGCACTGGATCTGCAACCGGAGTTATTAATAACGCGAGACATACTGCCTTCTCACTATGGCTTAACATTCTCAGATCCGGCCATTAACGTTAGACATGCTGGCCACCGTTAACGTGAATTTCTGCGCCGTTTACATAAGAAGCGCCACCGGTGCAAAGGAAGTAGACGAGCGAGGCAACTTCTTCAGGTTTTCCCAGCCGGTTCATCGGCACTAGCCGTTCAACGATTTCCGCAGTGCCTGCGGACAGTATTGAGGTTTCGATTTCTCCAGGTGCGATAGAGTTGACCCTTACGCCATGTCGGCCAAAATCAAAGGCCATTTCTCGAGTCAGGGCGGAGAGCGCAGCTTTGGATGTGGAATAAGCGACACCTGCGAACGGGTGCACCTTGGATCCTGCAATAGAGGTGACGTTGATGATGCTGCCTTTTGCAGCTTTCAATTCATCAAACAGCCCCCGCGCAAGGAGGGCCGTAGAAAACAGATTGACGTTGAAGACCTTGATCCAGGTTGCATAGTCGGACTCCAGAACACCAAGTCGTGTCCCCTCAGGCCCCTTAGGCGAAACTCCTGCATTGTTTACCAATGCATCCAAGCGTCCGCCCAATTTTTCCCTAATGGCCGCCAGGCTGTCACTGACGCTATCAATATCTTCGAGATCCAGATGAATGTGGTTGAGTAAGCCCTCGGCCCATGGACATTCAGCGCCCCAGTCCTGGCGAGACGCGGTAAAAATCCTCCACCCAGCGGCTTGAAAGTGTTTGACGGTAGCATGGCCTATGCCACGACTGGCACCGGTCAATAACAATGTCTTTTCGCCCATATATGTATTTACCTATTAGAAAGTTCCGCTTTGTTTTTAAGCGGTCTAGGTTAAAACGTCACGATCTTCAATGCGTTACTTTTTGGCAGGGCGTCATGAGTGGCCATAACTCTCATAGCTGCTTTTAGTCGCTGCAAGTATCGGGTGGTCCGCTGGGATCCCAACCACTTTTTGGCCTCTCGTTTCCTTGCGTTGAAGCGTCTGAGCGGTGATGAGCGTCCTTTCCTGGATGAGGATGGGTCAATCTTACCGTTCGAATGTCGACTCTACGTCTGACCGCCGGAGGCGGAAACGACTTTTTTCCCTCATTATCGGTCACGGAATGGCCCACTTCCGGCGGCACCAAACTGCAGGCTTCTTCCGTCAAAAATGCTGCTTCGGGGAGTTGGGCCCTAGCCCAGAATCGTAATTTCGGGAACAGCGGCGCATATCTGCTTAGCCATGCAGCTTGGCTTCGGCGGACGCATACGAACTAACCTCACAGCTCTGTTGCAGTCTCCCCGAGGCTCCTCGTTTGGTCATTATTCGCGCTCCAGGGGCTCTCGACAGGCTTGCATTCCATAGGCTTATTTCGTAACACTTAATTTGCGTAGCTGCCTCCTCAGGCGTCGGTACGCGCTAATATCTACCAATCCAAGGAGCGATGAATGCGTGTGCGTCCAGCGATAATGGGTGATTCTGAGGGCATGAGTAGAATCGCAAAGGCTACCTTTTCACTGGCGTGCCCAGCAGATACTCCAGCAGAAGAACTGGAGCGCTACATCAGCGAAAATCTGACCGCGCACTGTTTTCAAATCGCGCTGGATACGCCAAGCCAAAAGCTACGAGTGTTGGAGAAAGCCGGAGATATCGTGGGTTTCAGTTTGGTCGACTACAAACCAGATCGATTAAACATCCCACTTGCGGATGGCATCCCTGAGCTGAAGCGATGCTATGTCGATTCAAAACACCATGGGACCGGTGCCGCACAACTACTCTTGACTGCGACTCTTACTGGTATTTCAGATCGTATCCGGCTCACGGTGAATGATCAGAATGCCCGCGCAATAGGCTTCTACCAACGTAATGGATTTTTGACAGTTGGAGAAACCACTTTTCAATGTGGCGATGATATCCATCGAGACTTGGTGATGGTACGTGAACTGTAGGGCCGCGTTTTTTGCGTATGCGTTCCAGGTAAACAGATTGCGCGACTCCTGCAGTCAGGCGATCGGTGCCGAGTACCGCCGGACGCTCACAGTGAAGGTCAAATTGAATGCCAACACGTAGTCAACTGGAGTGCAATCTTACGACAGGTCGGCACACACTAATTAGGTAAGGTGTGTTGAGCGGACGCTTAATGCAGTTAGGCTCTGGCCGGGAAGTCTCCGTTGGGTTTTAAGCATAAAAAGCGGGTCAACTTGACCCGCTTTTTATGAGCAATTCAAAGCCGTCCAGGCTGCGTGATCACCGCTTACGGTCATTGGAGGCAATGCTAGTGTGGGCTCGGTCCCACCCACCACCGAGGGCTCTAATCAGGTTCACCGTTGCAATGGCCTGAGTGCCCGTCAGACGGCTCAGCTGGAGTTCCGTTTGCAAGACCTGGCGTTGAGCATCGATGACTTCCAGGTAGTTAATTTGCCCCTCTTCATACTGCGTTTTAGAAAGTCGCTCTGTCCGTACTGATGCTGCAACAGCTTCGCTTTGATTACCTTTCTGATCCTCAAGCAACCTCAAATCTGCCAGGCTGTCCTCTACCTCTCTAAACGCCACCAATACCTGCTCCCGATACTTCGCAAGCTGCTCATCGTATCGAGCCCTTGCAGAGGCAAGATCTGCTTTCCTCCGACCACCATCAAATATCGGTAACGTCAGCGCCGTTCCCGCTAAGGGCCCTAGCAGGAAAGACCGCGTCGACCAGTCGAACAGATTCCCCAGCGATGACGACTCGAAGCCGGCGGCGGCGTTTATGTTAAGCCGCGGGAAAAAAGCTGATTTCGCCAATCCGATTTGTGCGTTAGCCGCGGCCATAGCTCTCTCGGCGGCAGCAATATCTGGACGGCGTTCCAGTAGGGCTGATGGCAATACGACGGGCACCTCGGTCGCGATGGGCTCTATAGGTGAGTCAGGGAAGTCGAAGTCGGCAGGCGGCTTACCCAATAACACGGCAAGACTATGTTCTGACGTCGCGCGTAGCCGTGCGATCCCTACCGAGTCCGCCCTCGCGGTAGATAATTCGTTGCGTGCTCGCGAGAGGTCAAGTTCGCTTACGTCACCTTCTTTGAATCGACCCTCCACTAATTTCAGGGTGTCTTCACGCAGGGTGACCGTGCGACGAAATAGTCGAAGTTGATTGTCGTACTCACGCAGCTCGAAATAATTTTTAGCCACATCAGCTTGGAGGGCTAAAAGCACAGAACGATACAGTGCCTCGTTCTGTGCTTGGTTAGCGATCGCGATGCTCACTTGTGAATCCACCTTCCCAAACAGGTCTGCCTCGTAAGAGGCTGTCGCCTGCGCCCGCCAAAGAGTCTGCGTGGACCCACTCGCATCGTCAGACAACAATTGTGAGGCAGGAGACCGGCGTTCACGCGTAGGACCAAATCCCGCATCTAGGGAGGGAAACCATCCCGCTCGGGCTGATTGGGTCAAGGCTCTTGATTGCTGGACTCGTGCGGCAGCCGCCTTCAGATTCTGATTAGCCTGCGCGGCATCCCGCTCCAAGTCGTTCAGCACCGGATCGCCAAAGACGAGCCACCATTCCCCACGATGCTCGGCATCGGCCGGTTCAGCGTTTTTCCAGGCGCTATCCTTGGGCAACGATGCTTGCTTCTGTTCAGCCGAAGCTTCCTTGAACACCTGCGGAGTCGAGACGTGGGGGCGGTTGTATGTCGGCGCCACAGAGCATGCGCATAGAACGGATAGCAGCGCGGAGGAAACTAGCAGTCTAAAAATAGACTTTTCGGGTAAATGGATCATTCGTTTGGCTCCGATCATGCATCCAATGCTTGCGTTGTCAGGTGAGGCGCGTCCTTTTGAGCCACGTGTACTTTGCCACCTGCCAGCGTACGCAGGACCACGTAGAAGACAGGTGTCAGTGCGAGACCGAACAGGGTCACGCCCAACATGCCGAAAAACACCGAGATCCCCATGGCCTGGCGCATTTCTGAGCCCGCCCCAGTAGAAAACACGAGCGGAACAACGCCCATGATGAAAGCGATCGAAGTCATGAGAATCGGCCGGAGACGCAAGCGGCTTGCTTCAATGGCCGCCTTCAGTGCTGTGTACCCGTCATGCTCCAGTTCTCTGGCGAACTCGACTATCAAGATGGCGTTTTTGGAAGCCAATGCGACCAATACCATCAATCCGATCTGGGTAAAGATGTTGTTGTCTCCATTCGTGAGCCACACCCCCGTGAGTGCGCACAAGACGCTCATGGGAACAATAAGGATTACCGCCAAAGGAAGCGTCAAACTTTCATACAGTGCGGCCAGTACGAGGAATACGAGCAGGACGCTGACAGGGAAGACCCACATACCCGCATTACCTGCCAATACCTTTTGATAGGCCAGCTCAGTCCATTCGAATTTCACGCCCTGAGGCAACACCTCGGCTGCAATGCGCTCTGCTGCGGCTTGGGCCTGACCAGACGAATAGCCCGGCGCGGGGCTGCCGTTAATATCCGCCGCGGTGTAGCCGTTGTACCGAACCACCATGTCCGGTCCGTAGGTTGGGGTGATACGCACCAGAGACGATAGGGGCACCATTTCTCCCCGGACGTTTTTGGTTTTCAGTTGAAGGATGTCATCTGCTCGCTGACGAAACGGTGCATCCGCCTGCACTCGCACCTGATAGACGCGGCCAAAACTATTGAAGTCGTTCACATATAAAGAGCCAAGGTATACCTGCATGGTCTTGAATACATCGGTAACAGAAACGCCCAGCTGCTTGGCTTTCACACGGTCTAGCTCGACATTCAGCTGCGGGAAGTTGATCTGATAGTTTGTCAGAGACCCACCAAGCTCGGGGGTCACTGCAGCCTTGGCCATGAAGGCTTGAGCGGCATTGTTGAGCGCCTCGTACCCGAGGCTACCTTGGTCTTCCAGCTGCATTTTGAAGCCGCCTAGCGTGCCAAGCCCGAGTATTGGAGGCGGTGGAAAGGCTGCGACATAGGCTCCTTTGATACTGGCGAACTTTTGGTTAAGGGATGCGACGATGGCCGCCGCGGACTCATCTTTCGATGTTCGCTCGCTGAGCGGCTTGAGCGGGACAAAGACAATTCCTGCGCTAGAACTGTTCATGAAGCCGTTAACGGACATGCCAGGGAAGCCGACGGCGTGAGCGGCGCCTGGCTGCTTCATGACAATTTCGCTCATCTGGCGAATCACCTCTTCCGTGCGGTCAAGAGAGGCGCCATTGGGAAGCTGGGCGATCGTGACCAAGTACTCCTTGTCCTGCATGGGAATAAACCCGGCAGGCACAACGTTACCCATGACCACCGTGAGCCCCAAGAGAACCGCATAAACAACCAGCATGCTGCCCTTGCGCTTAAGGACGCCCGCTACGCCTTTCGAGTATCGCTCCGAGCCACGATTAAACACCTTGTTGAAGGCTCGAAAAAAACCGCCCAGTAGCTTATTCATCACCCGCGTCAACGCGTCTTGTTTAGCGTCGTGGCTGCGCAAAAGCAGTGCGCTGAGCGCTGGAGAGAGCGTGAGCGAGTTGAAAGCAGAGATCACCGTAGAGATCGCAATGGTCATCGCGAACTGCTTGTAGAACTGGCCCGTGAGTCCGCTCATAAACGCCAATGGTACAAATACAGCAACCAACGTGAGTGCGATAGCGATGATCGGGCCGCTGACCTCTTGCATGGCTTTATATGTGGCGTCCCTAGGGGTCAGTCCACTGGCTATGTTCCTCTCCACGTTTTCAACCACAACGATGGCATCGTCCACGACGATACCAATGGCTAACACCATTCCGAAAAGCGACAGGGCATTGATCGAGAACCCGAAGGCCAGCAATAGCGCAAAGGTACCGATGATGGATACCGGTACAGCGATCAGAGGGATGATCGCTGTACGCCATGATTGGAGGAACACAATGACGACCACGACCACCAGTGCAATGGCTTCGAGCAGGGTTTCGATAACCGCCTTAATGCTCGACTTCACGAAGCGAGTGGGGTCGTAGATCAGCCTGTAATCCAGGCCTGGGGGGAAATCAGCGCTGAGATCTTTTAGTGCAGCGCGGACTTGATCAGAGATCTCCAGGGCGTTAGCGCCGGGCAACTGGTAGATGGCGAGGGAGACGGCGGGGTTGTTGTCAAGCAGCGCACGCAATCCGTATTCAGCCGCTGAGAGTTCGACTCTGGCGACATCCCGCAGATGGGTAACTGCGCCATTCGGGCTCGTTTTGAGAACTATCTCGCGGAACTCGTCGACGGTCTTCAAGCGACCCTGGGCATTGATTGTCAGCTGTACCGCGGTACCCGGCGAAGAAGGCGCAGCACCCACGGCACCGGCAGCAACCTGAATGTTCTGTTCTTGAATGGAAGTGACAATCTCCGACGCGGTGAGATTACGCTGTGCCACCTTCTGCGGATCGAGCCAAACACGCATTGCGTAGTCACCTGCGCCCCACATATCGACACGACCAACGCCAGGTATCCGCTCAAAGCGTGTTTTGACGTTTCGTACGCCGTAGTTCCTCAAATAGGTCGTGTCGTACCGACCATTCGGCGACATCAGGTGCAAAAAAAGCACCAATGAAGAAGAACTTTTGAGCGTAGTAACACCCAACCGTTGAACATCTTCGGGCAGCCGGGGCAACGCTTGGTTGACTCGATTCTGAACCAACTGGGTGGCCAAATCTGGATCCGTTCCTAACGCGAACGTTACGGTGATAGTCAGGTTGCCGTCACTATTCGCCTGAGACTGCATGTACAGCATATTCTCAACGCCATTGATTTTTTCCTCGAGCGGCGCCGCGACTGTCTCGGCAATGACTTTTGGGTTCGCTCCGGGATACTGCGCGCTGATTGTGACCGAGGGTGGAACGACTTCTGGATATTCAGAAATAGGTAATTTGAAAATTGCTATCAACCCTGCTAGCAGGACCACCACAGATAGTACGCCCGCAAATATCGGACGATCAATGAAGAACTTTGATATATTCATTAATGACTCTTTAAGTGAGGCAGCCACTTACTCTCAGCGCTGATTGGATATTTAAAAAGGACGCTTAATTACAAAGACCATCTTAATCGATGCGCAAAACCGTAAATCATACATACCGAAAAGAATTCACTATTTGATAGCGTCTTGTTAGTGCTATCGTGGTAAATTATCTCCTAGCCTGAGCATCACTTTGAGAAATTAGCTTTCCTAAAACCTTGTCCCCTGGGCGGACTCGCTGAACGCCACCTACAACAACCCTTTCGCCCTCTTCAAGCCCCGAGGTGATAACGCGATCATTGCCTTGAAGATTCCCCAGCGTTACCGGGCGATAAGCAATATGGTCATCTTTGCCTACGACCAAGACAAATCGTTTGTCTTGATCGGTACCAATTGCCGCGTCATCAATAAGAAGGGCCGCATATGGTTCACTGCCCCCCACTTTCACCCGAGCATATAGACCCGGGACCAAGGTGCCATCGGCATTGTCGAATTGTGCACGCATGCGGATAGTACCAGAGGTAGTGTCGAGTTCATTGTCTACGGATTGGATGACTCCCCGGCGCGAATACCCTGTCTCATCTGCCAACCCTAGATCGACTGGAACGTTACCTTTATTGCCGAGCCTGCTGATGAACTTCAAATAAGTCTGCTCATCAGCATTGAATTCTGCATAAATAGGGTTCACAGAGACGAGCATCGTTAAAGGCCCTGAGCCTGCCCCGGCATTTACGATGTTTCCAAGTGTTATTTCTGCCCGCGATACGCGACCAGAAATTGGAGCTGTAATCTGAGTATGACCGAGATCAATTTTAGCTGCATCCAGCGCGGCTTCAGCAGTTTTAAGATTGGCACTGGCTTCCAATGCTGCGTTGTTTTTTTCATCGTAGTCACGTTTTGCGATTGCATTTTCGGTAATTAGGCGCTTTGCCCTTTCCCAGTCGCTTTTCGTGTACGCGGCTCGAGCCTGAGCTGCTGCAACCTGCCCCTTAGCTCGTTCGACTTGTGCTTGGTAAGGTCGTGGATCGATGACGAATAGAGTATCCCCTTTTTTAACCAATTGGCCGTCACGTATGTTGACGTCCGTTATGGTTCCTGCCACCAGCGGCCTAACCTCAACTCTTTCCACCGCTGCTAAGCGGCCAGAATAAATTTGCCAGTCGGTAACGGTTTCTCTTTTAACTACCGCGACATCTACCTCTTGAATTGGGAGCGCCCCCTCCTGGGCTACAGCTTTCTCTGAGTTATCGGCCACACCAAAGGCAATGACTCCGAAAATAAAAAGTATACCTGTCGAATAAACTGCCAGCCTAGCGTGGGGTTTGGAATTAGTGCTCATAATTACTCCGAAGCTAATCCTGTACTAGCTTGACTGTTGTGTTAACGCCAAATATCAATGGCTAATTCGCATGAAATATGAAATGGCGCTACTTGGGAACTAAGGTTTGTTCCTGCAGCAACACCACAACTTTCTACAGTGCATGGCATGCGTGAAAAATTAGGTCATCGAACTGTTTTCATTCTCTAGAGCGCGTTCACCACTGGCGATTTTTGCTCTGCGGTCGGCACGCATCCACCTTAAGGTAATAACCGCGGACACAGCGATTAGCGGGAAGATAATATTATTCATGCCCTTCCAGCCAAGTAATTGCAACATGGGACCCGCGGCCAAAGTGGAAAATGCTGTGAACGTATATTGAATAAACTCTGCCACTCCTTGCACCCTGGCCTTTTCGGAGGGGTGGTAGGAGGAAGTCAATAAGGTTGTGCCACCAACAAACATAAAATTCCACCCGACGCCTAAAAAAAGAAGCGCGACATAGAACGCGGTCAAACTATCCGAAAACTGCGCAATCAATCCGCAAGATGCAATTAGTGCCATCCCCAGAAATAAAACCAACGGCAATCCGAATAGGGTAATCAGACGCCCAGCGAATAATGACGGCGCGTACATACCCACTAAGTGCCATTGAATAATGCTGGCACCATCACTTATAGAGTGATTGCTGGCGACAGCGGCCAGCGGTGTGGCGGTCATAATGAACATCATCACCACGCCACCAATAATGTTATTCGAGAGTGCCGCGAGTGAAATAGGCTGCCTGAATATAATTAGTAATTTGCGTGATAACTGTGCGTGGTCGTGCAGTTCCAATGGTTCTGGAAATGCATCTTGGTAACCCAGCCAAAGTAATGCCGCAGAAGTAAGACCCAGCAGGCATACCATCAAGTACGAGCCGGCGAATAGGGCTGAGAACAAATTCGCGCTCCAACCCGCCAACAAAGGCCCAATAAAAGCAGCAATCACTCCGCCCGCAAGAACCAACGAAATCGCGCGTGCTTTGCGGTTGTCAGGTTCCGAATCTGTTGCCGCCAATCGGTAATACTGGGCGAATGCTTGGAAAACACCCACGGCGGCTGTCCCAATGCAAAATAGCCAGAAAGCGTTCACGAACACTGCCCATACGGAAATCAATCCGCCTATCGCGCCGGTGAGGGCACCTAGCACAAACCCACGCCGTCTACCTACCTTTTGCATCAGGGTAGAGGCGAAGTATGTCGCAGTGGCACCTGCTACGGTGATCAGTGCAAAGGGCAGAGTCGCAAGCGATTTATCGGGTGCAAGTTGATATCCCGTCAAACCAGTCAAAGTGAGATCGATAGCGATCGCTGCCGTGAACAAACCCTGAGCTATTGCCAGTACCGCCACATTCGATCGGCTTGTCGACTCTCCTGACGCTGAACTGTCTACCGAGAACTGTGATGTGCTCATTGTAACCGCCTCCAGTCATGCAGGTTTGAGCTGTCTGCCCTTACAACCATGGCGACTCTCCTGTTGAGAAACTGGAGCATTCTCTACGTCACGAATGGCGGGAGAAAGGACTTAGTTCCCTCCTTTTTGGTCGTCAGGCTGCATTGGGAGCAGGTGTCAAGAACCAGGAAGACTGAGAGCGAAGCAGGACTGAAAAGCGATAAGGACCTATGACGTTTTTTGAGGGGTTTATGCCCTTTTCGCCATAAGATTTTTAGAGGATCATTAGGGCCACCAGTACGAAAATTAGCCAATAGGACGCTGGCAGGGAAAAGTAATCCGAGCAGGATCTATGATTTTTTAAGAAGGTAATTCCATGCGTGATATCGCTTTCCTGGTCTTTCCCGAATTTCAGATTCTGGATCTTAGTGGTCCGCTAGCGGCGTTTGAGATCGCTAACGAGATTGGGGTAACAGATCCCTACCGCTGTTCGGTGGTTTCGTTGTCGGGCGGTCCTGTAATGAGTTCATCAGGCCTAGAAGTAAGGAGTCAGAAGATCAGATCTAGCCCTTACGATACGTTGATAGTGGTCGGCGGTAAGGCTTTATCCAAACCCTATGACCTTCCCCTGGTGTCGGACTACCTAGCTAATGCGGCCGCGAAAGGTACTAGGCGGGTTGCGAGTGTTTGCACTGGGGCTTTTCTACTGGCTTCGACAGGCCTTTTAGACGGTCGCAGGGCTACTACGCACTGGAAGCAGACCGCGCGATTGCAACGCGATTTTCCGAAGGTGCGGGTACAGCCCAATCATATATTTACAAAGGATGGTGGCTTCTGGACGTCTGCTGGAATCTCCGCGGGAATTGATCTGGCCCTGGCCATGATTGAGGAGGACCTGGGAAATGCTGTTTCCCATGAGGTCGCCCGCGCCATGGTCGTTTATCACCGTCGGCCAGGAGGGCAGTCACAATTTTCGGCCATGGCCGATATGGAGCCGACGACGGATCGCATGAGGGAGGTGCTTTCCTACATGCGAGAGCATCTAAACGAACAGCTATCAACAGAGCATTTGGCATCAATTGCTTGCCTCAGCTTGCGTCAATTCGGTCGAGCCTTTCTCTTGGAAACGGGGGAAACACCGGCTAAAGCAGTTGAGCGTTTGCGTGTCGAGGCCGCGAGGCTGCGCGTTGAACGTGGAGCGGAACCGATCGAACTGATAGCACACTCGGTTGGCTTCAAGGATCCGGAGCGGATGCGCAGAGCCTTCATCAGAGTTATTGGACACCCCCCTCAAAGCATCAGACGGCTGGCCGCACAGAAAGGTGTTAGCGCTTATGAGGTTAAGGTTGAGGCTGAAGTATCTTAACTGCCCCCATCAGAACCACCGAGCGAGCATTGATATGCTAATGAATCGATAGTTTCAACGATAAGACACCACTAGGAGAACGGGCCTGACCATGACGAGTGTTTTAACAGGGCAACGCCGGCCACGTTCTCATATTCGCTGATCACATTTAGCGAGTAGACTCCGTGTGAAACTAGAGCAATTTTTTACCTTAGCTATATCCGTGCATATAGAATAAAAGTTTTTGACTTATCTCAGGCGCCCTCTATCTGTTTGCGATCCATTACAGATTAGCGCGCTCAAGCCCTCAACATCGATCTAGAAGGAGATCTTGCATCTGAGGGGCAAAATTTATTCGATGCGGCTTCGTCGCTTGCTTAGGCGTACCGTTGAAATATCTTAGAGATTATTTTCCACTGACCATCGATCTTGAGCAGCGAAAGAAAGTCGTGGAAGCTCGCGCCCAAGATGTCATTCTCCATGTCCACTCGGACAACTGCGGCTGTGGGTGCGATAGCCAAGATATCCATCCGACTGCGGGTATTCGGTGAGGCACCCAATGCTTTGAAAAAACTCGCAAATACCGGAACAGCTGGACCTTGAAGTAGCTCATCACCAGTATAGCCCCACATTATCGAGTCTTCGTGGAAGGCTTTCTCAATTCCAGCGATGTCCCCAGAGCGATAACCGTCAATATAAGCTTGAACCGCCTGAATTACATCGTCGTATTCAGTCGTGCTGACTGGTTTTATATGCGAAGTCATGTTGAACCCTCGTAGCTGCCTAGCGAAATGAGCGAGTTTATGGGCCTCGCAGAGTCACGTGTAGCGCGATCACCAAAATGATTGCCAAACCCGGCTGCGAGCCTGCAAAAGCGAGCATTACAACCATCGATCATGGTGTTCGCGCCACCAACTTTACGCAGGAGTTTGGAAAAGGAACACGACGTTTATCCCTCACTTTAAGCCAAAAAATCTCGCGACTGAAAGCTATGAAGAGCTCCAGGCTCCGTGGTATCCCGTTTTAAGCGAAAGCGAGGGTTAGTCATCCTGCGATGGCGCACGCGAACGTGATCTGCATCGATGCCAACATGGGATCGGCGTATTTCAACAGATTCGGAAAGTCTTCTTCAGGGTTTCCCTAACAATCCAAGGGGCTCAGCAGTAACTACATCACCCCCGACTGCATCCAAAGGCATGCTGACCATTTCCATACGCCTTAGAGGCGACCTTGCAAAGATAACTGGCACGGTGAAACAGGTCAGACAACCCTCCAGTGTCCTCGCGATCCACTCTGTACACTGGGTTGGCAGGAATCTCGACCAGACCTGTCACCTGATCGACCTGCAGCCCCAAGGCGCTAGCCCACGCCTCCTGCAGGCGACTGATCATGTTGGTGTTATCAGACTGCAGCTTACCAACCGTGTAGAAGGCATCTCGATTGAGCAGAATCAGAACGTGATAATGCGGGCGTTGCCTTTTCCCCTCCTCCCTGGCCCATACGTAACGGACCTTACTTCCATGAGCATACGGATTCCGCTCACAAGCCTTCAGTCGGTTGTGCTCGATCTTGGCCTTGAACGACTCAATAAACCTGCTGATGACTTGGTTGGTGTATGCATAATCAGGCAAGTCGATACCGATTGGCAGACGTAGATCGATTCTAAAGGCTAACAGCCTCGGATACTGGCTAAGCGTGTTTTCAACGGTGCGTTTCAATGCAGCCAAGTACTCAGTTACAAACGGCCCCTTCTCGACCATGACTGGAAGACCTTCAAACAGATCACCAGTGTGGATGTGAAGGTTGGTGTTATCGGGATGACGCAGCATGGTAACCACTCTCTTTACTAAGACTCATATACTCAGCAAGCGTGGTATTTGTTTACGAGTTACACCCTGCCAACCATCCCTGACCAAACTTCACTCACACCACCCAGTCTGAAGAGAGAATCACTAGCGAGATGAGTGTTTAGGTAGCATGTGAAGCAATGGGTAGATTCTAGGCACCAAGGTGTTTGCCAGAAGGTAGATACACTTCAGATAGCCAACACCATGCTAGGCATTGGATAGATACAGATAGTCAGTAGTACGAGTAGGCATTAGCCATTCCCACATCATGATGGATAGTTACGTATAAAAGCATATTACCCATACCGAAAACAAAACGACACCATACCCCCGTTAAAGCCGGCCAAACCATTAGAAATATCAGCAAATACCTCATTCATTCAACTCCGGCAAAAAACCATCATGATCCGGTATCAACCGGATCATGATGGCGACTATGCTCGTCGACGCAAATCATCAGCTAGCCAGGCCTAAAGCTTTATCACGCTCAGCCACCTTAGCGAGAATCCAGTCGTGAACTTCGCTTTCTAGCCAGCCGACGCATCGATCCCCTAACGGCACCGGAATTGGAAACTGACCTTCTGCGATGTACTTATAAATCGTGGATCGGGAAAGACCAGTAAGATCCATAACTTCTTTCAGGCGGATTATCCTCATGAACGTAGCTCCTGTATTCGTCCAGAGGATTGGCAAGGCCAGTAAAAATTGACGGACGACGAACCCACCCCACACCTTGTCGGCACGTTTCCCTCTCCCCTATCCGTCCATTGCCTCCTACCCTCAGCGCCCTTTAGGGAGATCAGGCACCTCCAAGAGAACCTTCCTTTTTCCAACGCAAAGAGCTACAAACACACCTACATACCCTTTAAAGTCGTGAATCAAAGAGAATTTTGTACTACTAGAGTACGACTAGGTTGACTCCATAATCACGATAGAGTAAATCTAGGCTCATCCTTCAATTTGCATAGAGTGAACCTAGAGTGGCGATACGTTACAACGATGAGTTAAGCCAGGTTCTCGGCGATTCCGAGTACAGCGAGCGCCATGACATATGGCTTTGGTACACACTCGTTTTCTTCGAACAAAGTTTCAATAAAGAAGCACTCCCAGACTATGGAATGCGAGACAAGATGGCTCGATACCTCCAAGCAAACAAATGGAGGGTCGATCCACTATTGCAAAGAAGACGAGAGCAACTCACCCCCAAGAAACACCTAGAATGGATCACGAACGAACGTCGACTAGTGGAATGGCTAACAAAAGAAATTCAAAACTCAACCAAGCACAGCCAACTTAACTTCCCATTCAATCTTTCTGGAAGGGATCTCCCTATAGCAATACTTGACGTCTGGGAACGAGACCTTACCGAAAAGACATCGCTAATCAAAAATCTGGAGCAGCGGTGGCGCGAGCACAAAGCCCACGACAAAAAATACTCATGGTTTAAAGACGACAATCAAAAATGCTCACTCGCTTACGAGTGGCTACAAAAGAACACATACCTCTCCATCTTCCGCACGCCCATCGAAACATATGAAGACCTACTGATCTTTTTCGACAACGCGAACTACACCTACGAACAAGAAGAACTTTATATTGGAAAAATTAAAAAACTATGGAACCAAAGAAAATACAGAAGCACATTAAAGGGAAAATCACAGTATAACTTTGTCCTGTCAGACAAGACCGTCGAGATGCTAGACAAAATTTCAGAACAACACGAAATCAGTCGAGCACGTGCACTAGAAATACTCGTAGAGATAGAGGCTAAAAAAGGCTTATACATCTCAGAAAAGCTGCAAAATTCTAAACTGCTTCGCAGTACTTAGCTAAAACCAGGCATAACGACCGAAATATATCAAAGCTAAGTCTATCACTGCTAAGAAGGCAACCACTCACAAGCAGAAACCACCAGCAAATTAGATTCAAATAATTTTCAAACCTATATCATTAACTTGAAGGTCTAGCAGTAGGCCTTCTCCCTCGGTTGAATCGGCTTGATATAGGAAAATTCTCTCATGAACTGTCCCGTATGTAATTCTGCACGCGTTGCAACGAAGGATCTCGGCAAAAAGGCCGGTGGCGTCATCGGATCGATTGGTGGCGCCGCCAGTGGCGTGTCCAGCGTACTAGCAGGTGCCGAGGCTGGCGCCACTGTCGGTGCTTTTGCCGGTCCTGTCGGCATTGCCCTGGGCGGTATTACCGGAGCCATCTTCGGAGGGCTCGTAGGTGGCGCTACCGGAGCGGTAGCTGGTGCAGCGATTGGCTCTCAAATCGATGAGAGAGTGCTGAACAATTACCAGTGTCTGGAATGCGGGCACGAGTTCAGCCTCTACGATTGACGCCCGCGATCCCTCACTCCGCTTACCTGGCCCTCTTTCCATTCCCTATTTCTGCCGGTGCTGTGCAATGCACAGCGCTTTATGCCGGCTATGGCTCAAAGGAATATCTCCCATGGCTCATCAAATCGAACAAATGGCTTATGTTGGAACTACTCCCTGGCACGGCCTGGGCAACAATCTGCCGCGTAAACAGTCCATTGAAGTCTGGCAGCGCGAAGCCGGTATGAACTGGCAAATCTTGGAAAGCCCTGTGCATTTCAAGTCGGATGCCGTCGGCCATCTGGGTGCCATCCACTCCTTCCCTGAACAGAAGGTCCTCTACCGCTCAGACACCAAGGCACCGCTGTCGGTGGTCTCCCAGCGCTACCACACCGTGCAACCACGACAGGTCTTGGAATTCTATCGCGACCTGACCGAGGTCTCCGGCTACGAGCTAGAAACGGCCGGCGTGCTCAAGGGCGGTCGTAAGTTCTGGGCGCTGGCGCGTACCGGACAAGGGGCTGCCCTCAAAGGCAACGACCAGGTCAACGGTTACCTGCTGCTAGCCACGTCCTGCGACGGTACATTGGCCACGACGGCAACGCCGACCACGGTGCGCGTGGTGTGCAACAACACCCTGACCGTCGCGTTGGACGGTACTGCTCGTGCGATCAAGGTGCCGCACAATACCCGCTTCGATCCGAAGGCGGTAAAGAGGCAACTCGGTATCGCCGTCTCGCAATGGGACAACTTCATGTATCGCATGCGCGCTCTGGCCGAACGTAAAGTGCAGCGGCATGAGGCTTTGAGGTTCTTCATGAACGTGATGTGCGAAACATCACCGACCGGCACCCAGCCGAAGACCCTGCCAAACGAGCGTGCCTTGCGCAAGGTGCAGGAGCTGTACGAAGGCCGTGGTCGAGGCAGCCAGTTGGACTCAGCTCGCGGCACCGCTTGGGGCCTGCTCAATGCGGTAACCGAATATGTCGACCACGAACGTCGTGCTCGCAACAGTGAGTACCGACTAGACTCGGCCTGGTTCGGGCAGGGAGCACAGATCAAGCAGCGCGCCCTGGATTCCGCTCTGCAATTGGTCGCTTGATCACTTGCTTACGCTCGGTCTGCGCGAGGCAGACCGAGCGTATATGCCTGAATGGTGATAGCCGAAAGCTAGACTCCTTGCGGGCAGTATCATTCGCAGTCCTTACCGCACGACAAGGTGCGCGACACAAACACCTACGAAATCAAAACCGGGTATAAAACCGGGTACATCTAATTACGAAATTAACCTCAAAGCCTAAAGAGCCTGGTCTTGGAACCAATACTTACCACCTAACGTCTAAGCGCCAGCCAGACACGAAAAGCCCCGGACACCCGCCGGGGCTTTTTCATTTGCGCGCCCCACTCCGCCGCTCATCGCGAAAATTTCGCGCGACCGGCTAAACGATTGATAGAACAGAAAAATATTCAAGCAAAGGGGTTGACACCCCCCCTCGATCTGCGGAAAATGCGCGCCACTCGGCTACATAGCTCAGTCGGTTAGAGCGCAGCATTCATAATGCTGATGTCCCAGGTTCAAGTCCCGGTGTAGCCACCATACAAAACAAAGGGTTAGCGCAAGCTAACCCTTTTTTGTTTTGGCCGGCAGACTACAAACCGACTACATCCCGTCTACGGACGCTAAAGCATCGTGTAGATCACAGCCGCAACCAGCAGCGCGGCCAAGGCGACGACCAGTCTCTCGCCCCCCGAAAGAAATCGCCCTACCGGGCGCCCCATCAATCTCTGATAGGCGGTGTAGGTCGATATCGCCTCCAATAGCATTGGAATCCCCAGAATCACTACCAGCACGACCAGTTTCATTTATTGAGCCTCCTTGCTCGCGTTTGGTATCAGCCATTCCACGGATTAATCAGCGCAACCCCGAAGCCCTCGAAGTGGCGGACATTGCGGGTTGCAACCGGTACGCCATGCAACTTGGCTATCGCTGCAATCTGACCATCCGCCATATCGGCAATCTTTCCCTTGGTCTCACTCTCTGTCGCCAGCTCTGCGTAATGCACCGCTGCGTCCGCATCGAACGGCAGGATTCTCCCGGCAAAGTCCTCTTCGAACATTGCAATGGCCACATCCTGTAGCGCTTGCCTGCGCTTACCTTCCGGCATCCTGGCGATGCCGTAGAGGATCTCTGCCACTGTGATCGAGCAGATCAGCAGATCTTGGGTAGGTTGAGCATCGATCCAGGCAACCACCGCCGGATCTGGCTTGGCTCTCATGAGCTCCGACAAAACATTGGTGTCGAGCAGAATCATTCGTCAAAGTCCGCAGCCCGAGCCTTGGCCTTGCGTGCCGGCAACTCAATCTCTGCTCCGCCAACCGACGCAAAGCGGGCATGAATACGGCTTCCCAAACCACCCTGCTTTTCTTTCGGAGAGAGCGCCTGGGCGAGGATCACTCGGACCTCCTCTTCCATCGAGCGGCCATGATTCGCGGCTACCACTCGGAGCTTGGCCTTGAGGTCTTCATCTAGGTTTCTAATCGTGATGCTGGCCATAGAGCCCTCCGGACGCAATCAGTGCAATCATTGATAGCATACGAGAATTGAGTGGGCTGTGCGAGCTAAGGCAGATGTCCGGCCAAGCTATCCTTTGCTTCCTTCCCTTCTTCATCCAAATCAGGTCCTATTCGCGATACGCCAGATATGCGAAAGACCCAAGGGAGTGAAATGGAATGCAGGGCAGCTCAGAAGGCAAACACGTTGAAAGCAGCCTGGCCGGAAGGATCGACGGATTCCTTTTCGCACTGACACGGTTCGGTAGGGACCCAGCTGGGTACTCAGCCTCAGCCGAGCTTTGCCGGTTGCCGGGCAACGACATAGCCGCGGAGTATGTTGGACTCCTTGAGAAGCTGGATACCGAAGAGCCGGTGTCAATCTCAATCCATGACTTCTCACCCCAGAATCACGGCTTCCACTTTCTGGAGGAAACGTTTTCCACATTCTTGCAGCAGGCGATGGCTAGGCCAGATGGTGCTGAACCTGACCTGGACGCTATCGGCCTCGCGACTTGGTACATCGTCGAATACATCTCCTGGATGTCCGATCCGCTGGGCCATATTTACTCTTCGAAACTAAGAGTTGACGGACACGAGAGCGACTGTATTTTCATCACGTGCAATGAGCAGTTCTTAGTTATACAACTTTCGGAGCACTAATACTCAGACAGGGGGCGCATTATGACTTGGTATGTTGCCAGTATTGTCTCGACAATCGAGCTTCTCGAAGAAGTTCAAACTGAGTTTCCAGTCTTCGAAGACTTTTACCTTTTCGAGGCAATGTCCGAGCCTGAATTGAAAGAAAAAATATCCAAGAAAATCCTCCTAATTGAAGCTGCTGGAAATTGCAGCCTGGACGGTAAGCCTGCAAGGCAGCGGTGCACAGGCGTCCGTAAGACTCGATCAATTTACAACTCTATAGAGGATGATATTGACCAAAGCCCTCCCGCAGACGGTGCTGAGCTAACTCACAGCTTTTTCATAGCAAAATCCTTAGACGACGCTGTTTTATTCTCACAAGGTAAAAGAGTAACGCTTGACTGTGTTGATGACTGCGACGAATAAGTTCCCCTACCTTACTGCGACAAGGCAAGAATGCTCACTGCTCGTTTAAAAGGCCTGCCTGGGTTAAAGGCGATAACCGCAGCGCCGACTCCAAATGCTCTGGCGACAGGTGCGCATACCTCATCGTCATCGTGATCGACGAATGCCCCAGGATCCGCTGAAGCGTGAGGATGTCCCCTCCTCCCATCATGTAATGGCTCGCGAAGGTGTGGCGGAGGATGTGGGTCAGTTGCCCCGGCGTTTGGAATCCACAGCGCTCGTAGGCGCAACGGAAGGCGGCGCGGCACGACATGAACAGGCGGCCAGTTCCCGGCATGCCCACCTTGAACATCAGTTGCTCCAGCTCAGCCGGGATCGGCACTGAGCGACTCTGACGGTTCTTGGTCCGGTGGTAGTGGACCTTACCCCCATGCACGGCCCCACGGGCGATGCTCTCGGCCTCTTCCCAGCGGGCACCTGTAGCGAGACACAGGAGAGCGACCGGGTATGTGTGGTTGTTCATGCTGGCCTTGCACTCCTCGAGGAGCTGGGCGACCTGATCCAGGGTGAGGAATGTCAGTTCGACCTGATCGGTCTTGATCTGCCGGACATTGGCCAGCGGGTTTGCCTTGTGCCAGGAGCCGAGGCGGATCAGCTCGGAGAAGAGGGCCGACAGGTAGCGCTGTTCGTGGTTGACCGTCTCCGGCTTCACCTCAGTCAGACGGCGTTACCGAGGGCGTGCCCAGGCGAGCCAATCGAAATCGATAGCCTATGGAGCGCCGAGGCACGGCACGACCAATTTCGCTTTTCCCCAGGTATCAGTCCAGCGCTGCTCAATCAGCATCGTCGATCAGCTCCACGGAATCGTTCCGCGCGTCATTCACTCGTAACGACACTCGATAACCCGTAAAGTCCTCCCGCGCATGATGGATCAGCTCCTGCAGTGCTTCGCTGGGTGTGGAAGTGGATAGCCACTCCTCGAAACTCTCCGGCGCCAGCACCACGGGCATGCGGTGATGGATATGTTCGATGCTGGGCCCAACGGATCGCGTCAGCAGTGCGCAAGACAGGACGGGCTCGTCGTTGGGTTTTATCCACAGTGACCAAAGCCCAGCGATGGCAATGACCGGGTCGGTCAGGCAATGGATGAAGTACGGCTGGTGGACCTGGCGGCCAGCAGCGTTGTGCAGGGTTTCCCTCTCATTCCACTCGTACCAGCCCAGGGCGGGCATCAGGCAGCGTGCGTTGCGCAGGGCCTGTCGCCAGAGGGGTTTGCCGGCGGCCTCTTCGCTGCGGGCATTGAAGGAGAAGCGTGGCGGAGTGGAGTCCTTCCACCAGGTGGGGATCAGGCCCCAGCGCGCAGGCAACAGTTCGAGCTGGCCGCTTTGGTCGTGGCGCAGGATCGGCACGGTCATGGTCGGAGCGACGTTGTAGCAGGCCTCCAACCAGCGCGGTGGTGTGCGCGCGCCGATGTGCCAGTAGCGTTCGATGGCGGCCTCTTCGGGGCTGACGTAGCGTCCGCACATGCCGGGCACCTTGGGGAGAGTGGTGCTTTCAGCGTAGTTCCCGGCGGTAGCCGGCGGACATCATGGCGACCGGCGAGGTCGGCCAGTCATTCCAGCCGCTGCAATACGCCCTGCCCTATCACCTGGGTGGTCTCCCTACCGAAGTCCACACCCCCCTCCTCCCGCAGGAAAGCATCCACCGCGTCATCGATGCGATCGGCCAACTCCGGCAACTGCCAGTAATGCCGCAGCAGCATGCCGGCACTGAGAATGGCCGCGAGCGGGTTGGCGCGGCCGCTGCCGGCGATGTCCGGGGCGCTGCCGTGGACGGGCTCGGCGAGGGCGATGTTGGCGCCGAGATTGAGCGAGGGTGCGAGGCCCAGGCCGCCGCCCCAGTGGCTGGCGAGGTCGGAGAGGATGTCGCCGAAGAGGTTGGTGGTGACAATGAGGTCGAAGGCCTCCGGGTGCTCGACCAGTTGCAGGGCGGCCACGTCGACCAGGCGTTCGTCGAGCACATCGCTCCAGCCGTCTTCGGCGAGCAGGTCGCGGCAGGTGTCGCGGAACAGGCCGCAGGTGAGCGGCAGGACGTTGGCCTTGTGTACGAGTGTGATGCGCCGGGCGTGGCGCAGACGGGTCAGTTCGGCGGCACCTGCGCCGAGACGTTCGCAGGCGGCGCGGCTGATCACTCTTTCGGCGACGGCGACGCCCTCGGCCTCCCAGTGTTCGCGGCCGCTGTAGAGGCCTTCGCTGTTCTCCCGCAGCACCAGCAAGTCGATCCCGGCGCGCGGCGAGACCACCGGGCGCGAGCGCACGGGGCGTAGATTGAGGTTCAGTTCCAGCGTCTGGCGCAGGCTGAGGATGGCGCTGCGGTAGCCTTCGACCTTGTGGCTGGGCGAGGAGACGGCACCGAACAACCCGGCGCCGCAAGTGCGCAGGCGTTCGTAGGTGGACTCGGGAACGGAGGTGCCGTGGTGCTGGAAGCAGTCCCAGCCGGCTTCGGCTTCTTCTACCTGCAGGCCAGGCAGCAGGCGTCGCAGGACTTCCACGGCGACGGGCACGACCTCGCGACCGATACCGTCACCGGGAATGACGCACAGGCGTCGGCTCAAGACTGGCCGAGCGGGCGCAGGCGGTACTGCGGAGGCAACTGGTCGAGGCCGCTGACGGTCACACTGAGGTCCTTCCAGATACCGTCCTTGATGCCGTAGATGCAACCGTGCACGGAAAGCTTCTGACCACGATGCCAGGCGTTCTGGACGATGCTGGTGTGGCTGACGTTGGCCACCTGCTGGATGACGTTGAGCTCGCAGAGACGATCGACGCGCTCTTCTTCCTTTTCGAACTGGGCAAGATGGTCGCGGTACTCGTAGGCGAGGTCGCGGATGGTGCGCAGCCAGCCGTCGATCAGGCCGAGTTGGCTATGGTGCAGCGCGGCGCGTACACCTCCGCAGCCATAATGACCGGTGACCAGGATGTGCTTCACCTTGAGCACATCGACGGCGAACTGGATGACCGACAGGCAGTTGAGGTCGGTGTGCAGCACGACGTTGGCGACGTTGCGGTGGACGAACAGGTCGCCGGGCAGCAGGCCGACGATCTGGTTGGACGGCACGCGTGCATCGGAACAACCGATCCACAGGTATTCGGGCGTCTGCTGGCGGGCCAGTTTGGCGAAGAACTCGGGGTCTTCCTGCTTGATGGCTTCGGCCCAGCGGGCATTGTTGTCGAACAGTTCCTGCAGATCGCTCATGTCCGGCTCCTCATCATTGGCTGGCGGCACCTTACGCAGCACGGGCGTGGCTGACAAGCCGCATCAGCGCACAGCGTTCATTCGCCACCAGCGCGGCAGCCGTGGCGCCTGCTGCTGCGCCAGTTGGTGCCAGGCGTCGTGCCAGGCCTGGCCTTCCGCGGCGAGGCGTGGCCAATCCAGCGTGCGCCGATCCAGGGCGCTGAGCAACTCGGTTTCCAGCCAGCCGTGGCCGGCGCGCAGGGCGTCGGCGAAGCCGGGATCGGCCAGGGCGCGCTGGTGCACGGTTTCAAAGCGCCACCAGAGCGAGTCTTCCACCGCGTCGGTTTCGCGGCTGAGCAAGCCTTCCCCGGCGCGCTCCTCGAAGCCCAGCGGCTGGAACATCGACAGGCATGGCGAGGAGGTGGCGGTGGCGGCCAAGCGCGGGGACGCCCCGTCGAGCCGGGCGATGAGGCTCCCGGTGGTCTGCAAAGGACGCCAGAAGCTGCCGGCATGCAGGCAGATCTGCCGATTGTCGTGCAGGTTGAAGCGATGCCCGCGGTGGCCGTGGCTGCGCAGGGCGACGACCAGCGCCAGCCAGTCGACCTGGGTCGGGCAGTGGGCGAGGAAGTCTTCGTTGAGCTGCCGGCGCTGATGGGCGCCAGCCACCCAGGGCAGCACGCGACCATCGAAGGCGCGGGCAAAGTGAAAGTCGCCGCGACCGTTCCAGCAGCCGAAGCGGCGCGCCTGGGTTTCCAGGTTGGCGCTGGCCAGGTCGTATTCGTGGCCAAGGCTCAGGGCGTTGGAGATGGCCCAGCGCTCGACCTTCTTCGCCGCCCACAGGCGCCCGGCGGTTTCCAGTACCCAGGCTTCGTCGCGATCGGCAATCAGATAGCTGTTGTCGTAGCGCATGCGCTTGTTGCGGTAACCGGCCGGGCCGCCCTGGCCGTGGCGCTCCAGCAGCTCGGTGATGACGGCCAGGGCCTCGCGGGCACTGCCGCCGCGCTCCAGCCCCAGGCGCAGCAGGTCCATGCCGAGCAGGGCTTCGCCGTCGCGCTGGGTCAGCCGGGTGAACACGGCTTCATTGCCGATGGCCACGCCCTTGTCGTTGACGCCCATCTCGGCGCCCCACAGCCAGGCCGGCTGGCTGAGGATGACGCCATGGCGGTTGGCGCTCTGGGGGATCTGCAGGTAGCTGGTGCGCACCGTGGCCGCACTGTCGCCGCTGACGGCGGGCAGGCGGATCAGGCGTTGCGCTTCGGCGGGTTCACGGTCGCTGTTCTTGGCGAACCAGGTGGCCCCGCCGCTACGCAATACCAAGGTGTCGCACATAGTCTTCCTCCCCGTGATCTTCCCGCGCGCCGAGCACTTCCCGCGCTGCGCGCTCCCCGGCCTCCACGGCCCCGTCGAAATAGCCCATCCAGCGCGTCGCCGTTTCTGTGCCGGCGAAGTGCAAACGCCCGTAGGGTTCGCGTAGGCGCGCTGCGCCGCTGCTCCACAGTCCCGGCGGGAACAGCGCGGCATAGCAGCCTCGGGCGAAGGGTTCCTCGGCCCAGGATTTGTCCACATAGTCCACCGGCTGCAGCGCCTGCTCGCCGAAGTAGCGGGCGAAACAGTCCAGCACCTGGCCACGGCGGTCGCCGCTGGGCCGGGCGTTCCACTGACGCGCCTCATCGCCTTCGATGAAGCCCAGCAGCACGCCACGCCCGGAGTCGGGGACGCTGTTGTCGAAGGTCAGGCGCACCGGGCCGGTTTCACTGGTGGCCTGGCCGGAGAGGTTCCGGTCGCGCCAGAAGGGCTTGTCGTAGAGCGCCATGCACTTGATCACCGCTCCCTGGGGCAGACGCTGCAGCAACTGGTCGCGCCAGCTGGGCAGCAAGGGCTCCTGGGTAATACGCAGTAGTTGGGTCGGCGGAATGGCGAAGATGACGTGGCTGGCCTGGTGCGTGCCGCGGTCGGTCATCAGCTCGACAGTGCTGCCGTCCTGGCGCACGGCGCGCACCGGCTCGCCGAGGTGGACGTCGCCCAGGCGCTCGGCCAGGGCTTCGCTGATGCGCTGCGAGCCACCCAGGATGCGGTCCTGCTGGGCCCCACCGTCAACCCCGAGCACGGTGTCGAGATTGGTGCCGCCGTGGATATAGAAGAGGACATGGAGGAACGAAAGGTCATGGGGGCTGGCGGCGAACACAGCACCGCACATCAGTTCGAAGACCTTGCGCCCGGTGGAGGTGCGCACGTTGCGCCGCAGCCATTCGGCGAAGGTCAGGCTGTCCCACTGCGGCGCCTTGGGGTGCAGGCTGGGGTCGCCCAGGGGGATTTCCCGCGCCATGCGGTCCAGACGGACGTGAGCCTGAAGGACATCAAGGAGGACGTGGGGAGGAAACTTCGGGATGGTGCCGCGATACGGTCTGAGCCGCCCACCGAAAAAAGTGAGGTTGTCGCCCTGGTTCCATTGCGGGTAAGTCGCCAGGCCAAGTTCTGCCAGCAGGGAGAGAATGCGCTCCTGGGTCGGGCCGACCCACTGCCCGCCCACCTCGACCACTTCGCCGCTGGCGAAACGATGATTGAGCGTTCGCCCTCCGACCCGCTTGTTGGCCTCGATCACTTTGACCCGCCGCCCTGCTTGCGCCAGACGCCAGGCCGCGGTCAGCCCCGATATACCGGCGCCCACCACGATCACATCGCTGCGATTCATGTTTGCGACCTTTTTCTTGTTGTTATTGGGGGTAAGGGTAAGACAGGAATGGGCGTAGGAAAAACTCGAATGATGAGAAATTTCCGGGCTTTGCGGGGGGTGGCGTGTAGAGGGCTCTAGGGTGGGCTATCGCGAGGAGGGGTTGGTGAAGGGCGTTGGGAGAGGGCGACGAACTGGTGAGGGCGAAGGTTCGCGAGCAAGCTCGCTCCTACAAAAGTGGGCGAGGATGGCGCGGCTGGGAAGCGATCGCTGACAGAGTCTGCTCCCACGCACGCCTGGATTCCGGCGTGTGGGGTCGCGGGGGGGCAGGGGAAGTTCTCGCAGGATGGGTGGAGCGGAGCGATACCCATGTCGCAGACGCACCGATTGATGGGTATCGCTTCGCTCCACACCATCCTACTTCCTGGTCAGTGCGAAGAAGCACGCGTGGTGGGTGCTCAGTCGACCAGCGTGCAGGCCATCACCAGCGCGTCTTCCCGCCCACCGACGGCGGGGTAGTAATCTCGGCGGCGGCCGATTTCGTTGAAGCCGTAGCGCTCGTAGAGGCGATAGGCGGGCCCGTTGGAGGCGCGGACTTCGAGGAAGCACTCCACCCCGCCTCGCTCGTGGGCGCGCTTCATCAAGTGCTCCAGCAGCGCCAGCCCAAGCCCACGGCCCTGGCTTTCCGGCTTGACGGTGATGTTGAGCAGATGCGCCTCATCGAGGATCAACTGGATCACGCCGTGGCCGACCTGCTGGCTGCCTTCGAACATTACCCAGCATTCGTAGCTTTTCAGGCCGTCGGCGAAGGTGCCGCGCGTCCAGGGGTGGCTGAAGGCGGCGTATTCGATCTTGAGTACGGCATCGAGGTCCGCCTCGGTCATCGGGCGGAAAGAAACGGCATCACTCATGCAGGTATCTGACTCATCCAGCGTTGCCGTACGCGGCGCATGGCGCGCCAGAGGTCGGCTTTCAAAGTGGGTTCTTCGGCCAGGCGCTCCAGGCCCGGCAGCGCCCAGGCTACGCCCAGGCCTTCGACCTGCAGCTCGCGCAGCAGGGATTCTTCGTCGCCCTCGCCGGCAAAACGCACGGCAGGCATGCCGACCAGCCACAGGCAGGCACATGGAGCGCCCTCCTCCAGCCGCGCAGCAACGAAGCCCTGGACGAACTCGCGGGCGGCCTGCGGGCCCTGGTCCATGTTGCCGCGGGAGAACAGCGGCCAGCGTACCGGCTCGCCCATCAGTTGCGGGCTGTCCGGCAGGCCGGCAGCGCGCAGCAGGTCCTTGAGCAACAGATAGGCCGGATCACGGCTGGCCAGCGGCTCGCCAGTGGGCAGTTCGACCAGGAGGGTGCATTCGCCGGCGCGCAGCAATTGCAGGGCAAAGCGCGGCGGCGGCGCAATCGGTGCGCGGACAGCCGGTTCGGCCTCCGCCTCGGTCGGCTCTTCGGCCTTGACTGCAACAGCCGGCTTGGCCGGGGCTGCGACCTTGGGCAGCAGGCGCGCGGCGATCGAGCCGGGCTCGCCGGCCGCGACCGGCGCCGGCGCAGCGACTGCAGCGGCGGCCTCGCGGGCCACGGCGACAGGTGCCGCAACCGAGGGCTGGGCGACGATGGGCGCGGGGGGCTCCAGCAGCTCCGGGCGCGAAGGAGCGGCGAACGGCAGCACCACGCGCGGCAGCCAGCTGGCGACCTGCATGGCGCCAAGGTAGGCGCGGCGACGGGCTTCTTCGATCAAGGGGCGTTTACCTGTGGGTGGTACCTGCGCGGGCAGGCCGACACGACGAGGCGGGATTGTCGCGTGAAACGCGCCGGGGGGAAAGGCCAGCGGGCGGAGAGCCCGCCGTTTCGCTTATGGAGTACCGAAGACGTAGATGTTGCCGGTGAGCTTGACCGCGCCGGTGGCCTGGTAGGTGAGCAGGTTGGTCTGTTGCAGGCCACTGCCGGAAACCTTGCCCTGGTTGGCACCGCCCAGGGTGAACTGCAGGTTGCTGGCGCTGGCATTGGTCAGGCCGATCTTCATGGCCTGGCGGTTGAACAGCGCGCCGTCGCCGTTGAAGCCGTTGTTGATGGTCACCATATCGATGGACATGCCGTCGAAGCTGAAGGTGCCCTTGATGTTGTCCAGCACGATGTAGCCGGTGCTATTGAGCGGCTGGATCGCCAACCGCGCACCACAGCCGCCAGTGCAGCGGGTATCGGCGGTGTTGGCGGCAAGGTTGAAGTTGACGCTCAGGCTGACACCATCCTGGCCGCTGACGTCGGCCATTTCGCTGTCGTCCAGGCCGCGCATCTCAGCGTGGGCGACGCCAGCGGCCAGCAGGAACAGAGGGACCAGGAGTCGGCTCGAGAGGCGTGCGATTTTCACGGCGAGTCTCCTCATGCGCTAGCGCGGCAGGTTAACGGTACGGACGTTCAGGTAATCGATACGCAGGCCGCGAATGGCCTGGGAACCAACGTCGGTGCCGCTGATGTTCAGGTTGCCGATGCTGATATTGCTCTTCTGCACGTTCTGGTAGAAGGCCTCGTGATTGGCCCAGGTGACGCCCGGCGCGCTGAGCATCAGGTCGCCGTTGCTGGCCACCGAGAGCGTCGCCGGCTGGTAGTTGGCGTCGCCCAGGTTGAGGTCGAAGTAGACGTTCTTGGCCACCACCTTGTTGCTGTCGGCGCAATTCTCGCAGCCGGCGATGATCAACTTGTCGGCATACATCTGCAGGCTCATGGAGGCCTTCAGGCCAGCGGCGTCGCCCCACAGGTTGAGGTACGAGCCGTTGAGGGTAAAGTTCTCCAGGGCGATGGAGAAGAAATCGGTGCGAGTGGTGGTGGCGCCAGCACTGCCGTTGCTGTTGTACGCAGTGCTGGGCAGGGTGAACTTGGTGGCGATGCCGATATCCAGGCCCTGGATGCGGGTGCCGGAAGAGTTCTGCATGGCGCCGGCCACCAATTGCACCGTGGACACATTCTTCTCGGTGCGGGTGATGGTGCCGCTGACGCAGGTGGTGGCGCTGCCGCCTTGCGCACCGCAGAGCTGGACGAACTTGTCGTAGTCGCTGGCGCGCTGGCTCAAGGTCACGCCGTTGCGGCTGACCGACCAGGCGGCGCTGAGGTTCTGCTGCGCGGTGGTGAGGTCGCCGGTGCTGGTGTTGTAGGTATCCACCGAGGCGTTGTAGTTCTTCACCGCGGTGTTGTTGTTACAGGCGGCGAGGATGCCGCAATCGTATTTGGTCCCCAGCGCCGGACGGTCCACGCACCACAGTCCGCAGACCTGCGTGGGAGCGGCGTTATAGCGGGTGTTCATGCTGTTGTAGTTGGTCTTCTGCGTGGCTTGCGCCGTGTCCACCTGCGCCTCGCGCTGGTTGACCACCACCATGTCGGCATCGATGCCACTCTTGAGCGTCACCATGTTGTTCGAGTAGGTGGTCAGCAGCGTGTCGCGCTGGGTCTTCAGTGCGCTCAGTTCGGCGTTGATCTTGTTCGTCGCCTGGGCCGGGTTGGTGCAACCGGCGTCGCCATACAGGCAGCCCTGGTAGTACGACCACAGGCCGAACTTGTGGGTATCGTTGATCGGGTCGGTCCAGGTCGGCGTCATCAGTTGCAGCGCTTCCTGGCTGGCGGGAATGTTCAGCCCCGCCTTGTACTTCACCGGGCCGAGGGTGAAGGCGTGCATCGGCGTACCCAGGTAGGCCTTGGTATCCAGGGTACCGCGCTGGCTGCCAGCGCCCTTGATGTAGGCGCCAGTAATGTCCACCTGCACGTCCTGGTTGGCACTGTTCTTCACCCCGGTGATCTTCGAGGTAGCGCTCGCCTGGTCGTAGCTGAAGCCATCGATGAAGAAGCCCAGTCCCGCCCCGCTGACTTCTTCCAGTTGGTCGTCATCCAGGGCCTTCATGCCCAGTGCCGGCAGGCTCACCAGGCAACCGGCCAGGCAGGCGAGTAGCGCCGCGCGCCAGCTCATCTCAGCAACCCGCCGCTTGCGCACCCATGCAGGTGGACTGCCGGGGCAGGCCGCGCAGGGCGTCGTAGAGGTTGATCAGGATCGGGTAGACGGCGTCCGCGCCGCTGCCGACCTTCGGGAAGTTGGCGAAGGCGCCGGACTGGGTGTTGACGAAGTTGCCGGCGTTGGCCAGGTCCTGCCAGGGCACGTTCTGGTTCTGCAGGGAGAAGAAGATGCCCTGGGCGCCGGTGTTGATATCGGTGGAGCCCGGCTTGCCGATGTAGATGGTCTTGTAGTTGGTCAGGTCGAAGCAGGTGGTCAGGCCCAGCGCCTGGCAGTTGCTGGTGGTCGACAGGGTCGGGATCAACGAGGCGATCAGGCCGCCGGCATCCGAATGCAGCGAGTCGCCCTTGGCAATGCCGATCTGCTCGGCGCGGTTGATCGGCTGGCCGTTGATGGTGGCCTCGCCGGTACCGCGCTTGAGCAGCACCACGTCGGCGTATACCGGGGTGTCGCCGGCTACCGCCAGGGCAAGGCAGTTGATGATGTTCGGGCAACCATTGCGGGTGTAGTAGTCGTAGGCAATGGAGGCCGGGCCGTAGATCTGCCCCTGCAGGTTGCCGGTGATCGACAGGATGTCGCCGGAAAGATCGCCTTGCGCCTTGCCGAAGCCGACCCGTGCGCCCACCAGTTGACGCACCCCGTTGTTGGTCTGGAAGGCGAACTCGACGTAGGGGTCACGGATCTGGAACGGCACCACCTTGGCATCGGGGGAGTTGGCGTTGTCCACCCGGCCCAGGGCGAAGTTGTTGATCAGGATATCCGCCGGCTGGCCGGAGACGGTGGTCGAGCCCGTGCGGCTGTAGTTGCCCAGGCTCAACTGGTCGATATTGGTCAGCAGGCTGACGTCGGCGCCGAAGTTCAGCCGGGTGTACTGGTAGTTCTGGTAGGTGGAGGCGTCGACGGTGAGCATCGCACCCTGACCGGAGATGGCGGACAGCTCTTCATCGTCCATCGACTGCATGCGCGCCTGGGCGGAAAAGGCCAGCAGGCCGCCGCAGAGCAAGGCAAGGGCACGCATGAGCGGACCGGAGGACTGACGCATGGCACTCTCCTTTCCTGGCCCCCTTTTGGCGGGTGCCTGTTGTTATTCGTCGGGCGTATCGGCTCGTGGAACAGGGCGAGACTCGGCGCCGTGATGCCACTATAGGAACTCACCCGCCACGGCGGGCCGACCCATAGTCGAGTAAATCGCTGCAAACGATAGAAGAGGAAAGGAATGTCCGGGCCGGGTTGTTACCCATCGTCACACCCGGGTGACAGCCTGTCGCAGCGAAAGGCTCACTGATGACGGAAAAGGCCGATCAGGTGCTCGGCGATCGCTCCCTTGATGGCATCGAGGTTGAGCCGCGAATGAGCCTGCAGCTTGGCGATGTTCAGGCGGTGCAGGTGCAGCGACGGCATGCGTGCCTCGTACTCGCGCAAGTCGCCCTTCACCAGCACCGGCAGGAAGATGTCCCCGCGCATGCGGTAACGGTTGATCAGCAGCTTCAGGCCATCCTGGAAGGGCAACTCCCGCGAGGCGACCAGTCGGTGCTCGCCGGGAATCTTCAGGTACAGCCCGCTGTAGCCCATGGTCTCGCCGGGCAGGATGTGGATGCCGGTGGGCTCCACCGCATCGCCGGGGATGTCATGGAAGGTGTCGAACCAGGCCTGCTCGTCCGGCAGGATGGTAATGCCGCCCTCCTGGCTCTCCGGAATCACGAAGCTGTAATTGCTGTACAGCTTCTCGACATACGACGAATAGATGCACAAGCGATTCTCGAAGCGTTGCAGGAAAGCAATGGCTTCGTTGCGATCGGTGATCGCATCCAGGTCCCAGTCGAGGTCGTTCTGGCGTTCCAGTTCGGCCCAACGGGCTTTGGCGAGTGCGGCGTCGTAGGTCATCTGCGCTGATCAGACTCTGATTTCTAGGTCTCTGAATAAAGACTTTGGCAAAAAACTTGCCAGAAAATTCAGCCATTTAGCCCTGATTTTCCGTGAGATGCGTCACACGGACGCTGCTCGTGCCGTCGCAATCTGACGCGTTTCGTCACCCTGTCGGCCAGGGGTAGACCTTTGCAGTACAATCGCTCCCTTTGTTCATTCCGGGCCCAACCAAGCCGATGATCGACCCACGACGCGTACTACGCGCCCTCGCTGAACACTGGGTGCTGCTCGAACCGCTGTGCGAGCGCTTCGACGCCGGCACCCTGAGCCTGGTGGAGCTGCGCATCCAGCTCACCAGCCAGTTGCCCGACAGCACCCCGGTGGACATCACCGCCCTGCTCGACCAGTGGGTGCGCCTGGATATCCTCGTCCCGGTGGCCAAGAGCCCCAACCGCTTCGAGCTGAACGCGCAGATCCACGACTTCCTCGCCTACCTGCGCCAGGAACACCGCCTGGGCCTGTGCCTGGAGATCGAAGCCTACCTGCGCCACCTGGAACGCCTCGCCGGCTACATCCGCGAAGCTTTCGAGGCCCGCGACGGCAACGACCTGGCCCGACAGCTGCGCCTGCTCGACATGCGCGTACGCGACGTGCTGAAGAAACTCGCCAACGACGAGCAGGCGCTGGTCGCCGTGGCCGATCGGGCGAAGACCCAGGACCGGCAGATTCCGCTGCGCCAGCGCTACGCGGAAGTCCTGGCGACCTGGGACGAATACGTCGAGCCGATGATCCAGCTGGTTTCCGCCGACGGCGCCTTCGAACAGGGTGTGCACCGCGTGGAACAGGTGCTGCTGCGCCTGCTCAGCGAACAGGCGCGTCTCGGCCAATTGGTCGACGACGACCAGTTGCTGCGCACCCACGCGCGCATCCTGGAAATGCAGACCACCGCCCAGCTCACCCTGCGCCGCGCCCGCGAACTGCTGCTGCCGCTGCGCGAGGAAGCGCGCCGGCACAACGCGATCACCCGCGGCGCCGCCCTGGCGCTGTCGGTCATCCGTCGCAAGGGCATCGACGCCGTGCCGCAGGCCGCCATGCCGATGTTCACCCGGCCGCAGAGCAACTTCCTCGGCACCGCATCGCAGGTCGAGAGCTACGTCTTCGCCCTCGCCAACTTCCAGCCCAAGCCTGCGCATTTCCCCAAGGCCAGCGGCAATCGCAAGAGCGACGGCCCGCAGCGCTCGCCACGCACCGCGCGGGAAATGCTCGACCGCTGCCAGGCCGCCCTGCCCCTGCCGGACCTCATGCAATGGCTGCTGGAGCAGGAGCCCGAAGGCGCCACCGACGAACTGCTCTACTGGTTCTCGCGCCTGTCACGCGATGCCCGCTTCCAGCGCGACCGCCTCGAGCGAGCCCAATACGACACTCTCCAGCACAGCGTCAGCCTGTGCTCCTTCGCCCTGATCGCCGGCCCGACCGCTGGCAAGGACAGCAAGAGCGAATCGCATGCAGATTAATCTCACCGAAATGACCCAGCTCGCGCCGATCTTCCGCGAGCTCTTCAAGGGCTTCCACATCAGCCGCCGCGACCCGGAGCTGTACAGCCAGCTGTCCAACCAGCAGGACGCCTACCGCGCGCTGTTCCGCAGCCTGGGCTACGAACTGGTCTGCGATACCCGCGGCTTCTACTACTTCGTCCCCGAGCAGACCGGCGCCCAGGTGAACAAGACTGCCCAGCGCCTGGCACTGTTCACCTTCATACTGGTCGAGCACCTCGCTGACCAGGGCCGCGACCCGCTGGCCGTGCTCGACGGCGGCAGCATCGGCCGCGACGAGTTGCCGCCGCTGCTGGAGAAGTACCGCGACCTGTTCCTGCAGGCCGAAGTGACCACCCAGGAAGAACTGGAAGAGAAGGTCATGCGCCGCCTCACCCAGCTCGGCTTCGCCGCCGAGGACAATGGCGTGTACCGCTTCCTGCCGCCGATCCACCGCTTCCTCGACGTCTGCCTGTCGGTCCAGCAGGACCGCGACCTGGCCAGCAACCTGCACGCCAGCGAAATGCAGTTCACCGCGCCCGCGCTGATGGAAGAAGACGATGAGCCGGTAGTGATCCTCGAGTCCTACGCCAGCGAACCGCTGGAAGACAGCGAAGACGCCATCGTGGTGATCGACGAACCCGCTGCCGTCGCGGCAGAAGAGAGCGAAGAAGACGCCCTCGCCCGCGCCATCGCCGAAGAACAGGAGGCCCAGGCATGACCCAGGAACGCTACGGCATCCGCCGCTTCGCCCTGCTCAACACCGCCGGCTACAGCCTCGGCATCTTCCCGCTGGAGCAGCCGCTGTCGGTGTACGGCGCGAACAACCTCGGCAAGTCGGCGTCGATCAACGCGCTGCAGTTCCCGATCCTCGCGCGCATGTCCGACATGAGCTTCGGCAAGTACAGCCTGGAAGCCTCGCGCAAGTTCTACTTCGCCACCGACACCAGCTACATCCTCATCGAACTTGACCTGCCCAACGGCCGCCATGTGATTGGCGTCGGCGGCCGCGGTCCGGGCGGCGGCTTCGGCCACCAGTTCTTCGCCTACCAGGGCGAGCTGGACCTGGAGCATTACCAGAAGAACGGCACCTGCCTGCGCCTGCGCGAGCTGTACGCCAACCTCGAGCGCGAAGGCATCAAGTCCTACGAGCTGAAGCCGGACGAACTGCGCCGCCTGCTGGTTGGCGGCCACACCTCGATCCCGCTGGACCTGACCCTGATCCCGCTGCGCAGCACCAGCGAACAGAGCCTGAAGACCTTCCGCTCGCTGTTCATCAACCTGCTGCACATGCGCGAGATCACCGCCGCCAAGCTCAAGCAGCTGTTCCTCGATGCCTTCGAGCACAGCCTGCGTTCGGGCAGCGTCGACTACATCGCCGCCTGCGAAGAAGCCTTCCGCGACGTACGTCGCATGGAGGGTGACTACCAGGCCCTGGTCGCCGCCGGCCCGCTGGTCGAGGCCCTGGCCAACGGCGTGCAGCAGCGCGAACTGCTGCGCGGCAAGATGCACCGCCTCTCGCCGCTGCTGGATAACCTGCTGGGTACCTGGGAAGACTACTCCGGGGCGCGCAAGGAAGAGCTGGTCATCCAGGCCGAGCACTACAAGCGCGAGCAGGACGGCCTGCAGAACGAGCAGCGCGGCAGCACCGCCGAGCTGATGCGCCTGGAGCGCGAGATCAGCGAGATCCAGCGCTGGATGGGCGAACTCGCCGTGCTGAAGAATCGCTTCGCACTGGTCGACGACGTCAAGGTACTGGAGCAGCAACTGCTCGCCGCCAAGGACGCCCACGACGAACTGGCCGGCGCCCTGGCGCACTCCCGGCAGTTCTCCAGCGAAGACCTGGAAGAACGCATGCGTGACCTGGAAAAACGCCTGAAGGGCGTTCGCCAGCAGCTCGAACATGCCGACAACAACAGCTACGCCCGCCTGCGCGAAGAATTCTCCCAGCAGGACGTCGAGCGTCTGATGCGCCTGTTCAACGGCGCGCTGTTCAGCCTGCCGCTGGGCGAAAAGGGTGTGGACCTCGACGAAGCCGGACAGTGGGTCGGCAGCGTCGAGAAGATCCTCGATGCCTTCAAGGGCGAGCGCTTCGAAGTGCCCGGCCTCTCCATCGACATCTCCACCATCGAGCCGCCGGCTCTGCAGGCGCTGGCCGACCGCGCCGCGCTGCGCGACCAGAAGGAACGCCTGGAGAAGGAGCTCAAGCAGCTCAAGACCCAGCAGGCCGTCGCCGCCGACCGCAATGCCAGCAAGGCCCAGGCGGACAAGCTGTACCAGGACGTGCTCGATGCGCAAAAGGCGCTGGAAGACTTCCGCCGCAGCCAGACATTGAACGCCGAAGAGCCCGCCAAGCTGGAGCAGCTCGCCCAGTTGGAAGCCACCCAGGACGAACTCAAGCGCTCCGCCGACGCCTTCACCGAACGCGTCCAACAGCTCTCCGCCAAGCTGCAGCTGATCGGTCGCCAGCTCGCCGACATGGAAGCCAAGCAGCGCACCCTCGACGACGCCCTGCGCCGCCGCCAGTTGCTGCCGGCCAACCTGCCCTTCGGCATCCCGTTCATGGACCCGGTCGACGACTCCATGGATAACCTGCTGCCGTTGCTCAACGACTACCAGGACACCTGGCAATCGCTGCAGCGCGTGGACGGCCAGATCGAAGCGCTGTACGCCCAGGTGCGCCTCAAGGGCGTGGCCAAGTTCGACAGCGAGGATGATCCCGAGCGTCGCCTGCAACTGCTGATCAACGCCTACGCGCACCGCACCGACGAAGCCATGACCCTGGCCAAGGCGCGCCGTGCTGCCGTCACCGACATCGCCCGGACCCTGCGCAACATCCGCAGCGACTACGACAACCTGGAACACCAGCTGGCGCTGTTCAACCGCGAGATCAACAAACGCCAGGTGTCGAACCTGCAGAGCTTCCGCATCGTGCTGGCGCCGAACAAGGACGCGCTCAAGCACATCGACCAGATCATCCACAGCGCCGGCCAGTACGAAGAGGGCGAGAACCTCTCCGTCTTCGACCTGACCCAGAGCGCCGAGCAGGATGCGAAGAACGAGGAAGCCAAGGACTACCTGTCGCGCCTGGTGGCAGCGAACAACAACCAGCTGGGCCTGAAGGACCTGTTCGAGCTGGCGTTCGAGATCACCAAGATGGGCGGCCAGCCGATCATGCACACCGACATCGACGGTGCGGCATCCAACGGCACCACCATGACCATCAAGGCGCTGACCAACATGTACCTGTTGCTGCACCTGATGGACCGCGAGCAGGCCGGCCGCGTGCGTCTGCCCTACTACCTCGACGAGGCGGCAGATATCGACGAACGCAACCAGTCGGCGCTGCTGGAGACCAGCCTGCAGCTGGGCTTCGTGCCGATCCTGGCGAGCGTGAAGCCGCAGGTCTCGGCGCAGGTGGCCATCGACCTGGAAGGCGGCAGCGGCCCCAACGGCATCTACATCGACGAGGCAGACTGGAAGTACATCCGTCGCCGGGACACTGAAAAGGCTGCGCACAACGACGTGGAAGCCAGCGCCGAGCCGGCGTGATGCTCTCGCAGCGTTAACGAAAAAGCCCCGCGATGCGGGGCTTTTTCCTTTCCAGCTGAGCCCCCCTTGTAGAAGCGAGCTTGCTCGCGAACCGCATGACACCGAAGCCCATTTCGCAGGATGGGTGGGGCCTGCGATAGCCATGCCGCCCCGAACGACGATGCTGATGGGTATCGCTGCGCTCCACGCCATCCTGCAAACGCTGCTCGCGCTTCCGCCAACCCCAGGGAATGAAAAGGGCCGCTGCTGCGACCCTTTTCTGTGCGGCTTAGCTCAGTTCGCCTTGCCCAGCGGAATCTTCGGCGCCCAGTCCAGCCACTCGTCGTTGGCCTCGTCGAACAGAGCGAACGTCTGCCCCGGCTTGGCCGGTGGCCCCATGTCGGTGTTGTTCGGCGTCGCAAAGGCCACTCCACCAGCAAGGATCGTCTCCATCGATTCGGTGCGCACCTTCACCCCCTTGAACAGGCCGGCATCCACGCCAAAGCCACTGGTGTTCCAGAAGCGGCTGCCGGTATGCACCAGCGGCGCATAGCGCGGCTCGATGAGGATGTGGATCAGCACGCGGTCACCGGTCTCGCCCAGTTCAAAGGAGGTCACCTTGCCGACCTGTACTTCGCGGTAGGTCACAGGGACACCAGCCTTCAGCGAGCCGCGCCGGGCAGCACTCAGCGTCAGGCGCAGGCCGTCAGCGTCCAGCAGTCGATTGGGTTCGCCGTCGAGCAGGTTGAAACTCGATTGCGCCTGCCCCGCCTTGGCAGCTGGCAGAACCTCGATGTACTGCCCACTGACAATAGTGCCCAGGTTGCTGACACCGGCCAGCCCGACTTGCGGCCCCACCACCCAGAAGCGCGTACCCTGGCGGGCGATACGATCCGCCGCACGAGTCAGGCGTGCCTTCAACTGCACTGTCTGCAGGTCCTTGCTCAACTCGACCTGCTCGACACGGCCGACCTCGAGGCCCTTGTAACGCAGCACCGTACCTTCCTTGAGGCCATCGGCCGAGTCGGCACGCAGGTCGATCAGTTGGCCCTTGAGATGCGCATCTTCTTCACTATCGAACAGGGCGAATCGGCGCACCTTGGTCACCGGCGGTGCCTTCGGGTCGGGCGTATCGAAGGCGATACCGCCAGCGATCAGCGTCTGCAGCGACTCGCTCTTCAGCTTGATGCCGTCCAGACCACCGCTGATGGTGACGCCGCTGATATTCCAGAACCGCGACGAGGTGTTCACCAGCTTGGCGTACTCCGGCTCGATATGAGCGCCGATGATCAGCCGCGATGGGTCACGACGGGAGAGCTGGTAGCTCTGCACACTGCCCACCTTCATCTGGCGGTAGAGGATCGGAGTACCCACTTCCAGCGAACCCAGTTGATCGGTGGTCAGCACCAGATGCAGACCCGGTGAGTCGAGATTCAGCGGCGGCGCTTTGGGCCGGATGACAAAATCGCGGGTCGGGTCGCCGCCACTGGCAAAGCGCACGTTGAGGTAGTTGCCCTTCACCAGCGCTTCCAGTCCGGTGATACCGGCCAGCGAAATACTCGGCTTGACCATCCAGAACTCGGTCTTGCTGTTGAGGAACTCCTCGGTACGCGGGTCCATGGACAGGGTGGCAGTGGCGCCGTTGAAGTCCTTGTCCATATCGATGCTCTTCACCGTGCCGACCTGCACGCCGTTGTACATCACTGGAGTGCTGCCGGGAGTGAGGCCGCTGACGTCGCTGACCTTCACCTTGACGCTGAGGCCGGCCTGGGCCGCATCGAAATCCTCATACAGACGGAAGGGTTTGGTCGGGTCGGTGGGCGGGCTGTCCGGATAGTTCTCCGGCGTGGCGAAGGCGATACCGCCGGCAGCGATGCTCGCAAGCGACTCGGTGCGCAGCTTGAGGCCGCTCAGGCTACCGGACAGGGTGATGCCGCTGGCATTCCAGAAACGCGTGTGCTTGCGCACCAGGTTGGCGTAGGCCGGCTCGATGTGAACCTTGACCTCGATGGTCTTCTGGTCCGCCGCCAACTGATAGCTCTTCACCTGCCCGACCTGGATCTGCCGGTAATAGATCGGGCTGCCCTGCTCCAGGGAGCCCAGGCGGTCGGCCTTCAGGGTCAGGTGCAGACCTGGCAGGCTATCGGAAAGCGGTGGCGGTTCCTTCAGTGCGACGAAGTCCTTTTCCTGCTCCCCCTTTACCGGATCGATGGCGATGTAGTTACCCGACACCAGCGTTTCCAGCCCGGTGACACCAGCGATCGAAACGCGCGGTTTGACCAGCCAGAAACGCGTGCCCTTGCTGAGGTACTCAGCTGCTTCCTTACGCATCTCCACGGTCGCCGTCACGCCCAGGGTCGGCTTGTTGACATGCAGGTCGACCACCTTGCCGACACCGATGCCCTTGAAGATCACCTCGGTCTTGTTGGCCTGGATACCCTCACCGCTCTCGAACTGGATGTTGATCATGATCCCCGCCTGGTCGTAGGCACGCCAGGCCAGCCAGGCTCCGATCGCCAGTGCGATCAGCGGCAGGATCCAGATTGCCGACCAGTTGGTGGTCTTGCGCATCTTGGGGGTAGGGAGATCACTCATCGTCGTTTTCCGCGTCCGTGTTATCCCAGATCAGCCGGGGATCGAAAGTCACTGCAGCCAGCATGGTGAGCACCACCACACAGGCAAAGGCGGCCGCGCCGAGGTTCGCCTCGATACTGGCCAGGTTGCCGAAATTTACCAACGTCACCAGGATCGCGATGACGAAGATGTCGAGCATCGACCAGCGGCCAATCCACTCGATGAAGCGGTACATCACGTTGCGTTGCAGGGCGGAAAGCGGCTGTCGCCGCTGCACCGAATACAGCAGCAAGGCGATACCGATGAGCTTGAAGGTCGGTACCAGAATACTGGCGATGAACACCACGGCAGCGATGGGCAGCATGTCCGCATTGATCAACTCGACCACCCCTTCCATGATCGTCGCCGGCATGCCGTTGCCGAGGAAGTTGACCGTCATGATCGGCAGCAGGTTCGCGGGAATGTAGAGGATTGCTGCAGTGATGAGCAGCGCCCAGGTCCGAATGATGCTGTTGGGCCGGCGCTCATGCACTACTGCGCCGCAGCGGCGACAATGGGTTTCATCGTCCTCTTCGCGGCGATTGAGTTGGTGGCATTCGCCACAAACCACGATTCCCGCATCAATGGCTCGCATCGTCGAACTCCCCCGAAAGCTCGCCCCAGACCTGATGGTGGGACATGGTGACCTCCAGCCAGACCTGGGTGAACAGCAGGCCCACGAAGCAGGCCAGGCCAATGCTGACGTGCAACTCCGCCATGCCGATCAGTTTGACGATGGAAACCAGAATGCCCATCAGATAAACCTCGAGCATCCCCCACTCACGCAGGTGCTGATAACCGCGCAACAGCAGCATGCCGTGCTCACGCAACGCCTTGTAGCGGATGGATAACAGCACGAACAACTGGCAAAGCAGCTTCGCCAGGGGGATCACCATGCTGCACAGGAACACCAGGGCGGCGACGCCGGCCATGTTCGAGTGATACAGACCGACGACGCCGCTCCAGACGGTGTCCATGCTGGTCTGGCCCAGGATGGTGATGTGCATGATCGGCAGGAAGTTGGCCGGGATGTACAGGATCAAGGCCGTCAGCACCAATGCCAGTGCGCGACGGACCATGTGCGGACGGTGGATTTCCAGCTCGTATCCACAGCGAGGGCATACGGAACGGTGCCCGAGAGGAACGGGCTCGCGACGCATCAGCAGGTCGCACTCGTGGCAAGCCATCAGCTCTTCCAGAGGCAGATCCCGCAAGGCATCTCCTTCAATGTCGGGCATGTAGGAACTCAGGGAAAATTTGAAGCTATTGTAGACGACGCAACCGCGTCTCCGGTGCCCGATCAATGCCTCGAATTTCATGGAGAAAGCTGCCTGGGACGCAGCTCTCCACGATGCCTGTCGTATACCTGGGCTGCATACGGCAACTTCAGAATTGCCGGACTTTATTGCCGCGCAA